>NZ_CAJMYZ010000016.1:0-226254 GCF_905220155.1 Paraburkholderia sp. J7
GACCCAGAGCCAGAGCCAGAGCCAGAGCCAGAGCCAGAGCCAGAGCCAGAGCCAGAGCCAGAGCCCGACCCAGAGCCCGACCCAGAGCCGTGGCCACCGCCTGCGCCGTTCCCGCCACCATTACCACCGCCGTTCCCGCCGCCGTTCCCGCCACCATTACCACCGCCGTTCCCACCGCCGTTCCCGCCGCCGTTCCCGCCGCCGTTCCCACCGCCGTTCCCGCCACCATTACCACCGCCGTTCCCACCGCCATTACCACCGGCCGCAGCAAAGGCCGCGCCCGACAGGGCTAAAACGAGCACCCAGACCACGGCCTGCTTGATTGATCGGTTCATCGTCCCCCCCAATTTCGCGCAAGCCGATTCAAAAACCGCGTCTGGCTCGCGCAAAGCCGCTCCGCGCGTCGCTCCACAGGCGCGCAAGCGATATACCTCGACTCGCTCCCCTGGTGCGTCGTCGGCATTGTTCAGAGCAACTATCGTCGTTGCGGTCCCGCCGGTTACTAGCGGAGCGCAATAACATATCGCTGCAAAGTGCGGTGACTTGAAACGCAAGTCATCCACCACTTGATTCGCATTACGAAGCAATATGATTCATATGATTCATTCGCGCGGCAAACACAGGGCCGCCTTATGGGGATTGTCGGGGCTAACCGTTGCGATGGGGTGCGTTGGCGAAGAAATGCTAGCGAATGGCGGGGAAGGGACGCCACGGCAGGGGACGGCAGCACGCAAAAACAAAGCGCTTTCAATGCGCAAACTCTAATTCAACAGGAAGCAGACGCCGGACATGCCTGCGCGGGGTCAGGCCCGGCAGCGTGCCCTAATGCGAAGCCACTGCGCTCGCATCTTCGCTGCCACGAAACCGGTTTTCCGAGTCGATCATGCGCCGCTTCCGTGGCGGCACATTGTTGACGACGCGCATCGCCGTACGCATCGCACCGAGCGCGAAGCGGCCGACAATGGGGCGATGGATCGCGTCGCGCTCGTCGAACTGCTTGCGCGATTCAGCGACAGCGTGAAAGCCATAGCGGCGCATCTGTGCTTCATAGTCGGCAATCGCATCCACGAGCGCCAGTTCGCCGCGCGCAACGCGCACGAGTTGCGCGCCGAGCAGTTGCGCATCGCGCAGCGCCGTATTCGCACCGACGCCTCTGCCCGGCGTCATCAAATGGATTGCATCGCCGAGCACCGTAACGTTCGAGGCTGGCCAAGGGTCGACGGGCACCGACGTGCGCACGTCTACGGCAAAAGTCGTTGAGAGGTCCGACGCGCGAATCAACGCATGCAGGTTGGGGTGCCAGCCGTCGGTCATCTGCGTGGCAAGCGCGAGACGGGCCGGCGCTTCGAGTTTCATCGGGTCGGCGGGGACGTTGCGGCGCGCGCCCCATACGCCCCACATCAGGTAGTCGCGCGTGTTGTCGTAGAGCAGCCCCGGCCAGCGTTCGATCAACGCGGCGTCGTTGCCGCCGACGCCGGATCTGGCGCCGGCCGGGTCCCAGTTGAATTCCATCACATGGATGATTGCGCCATAGCCCTTCGGCGCCGATATCAGCGTAATGCCGTCGAGCACCTTGGGTGGCAGCAGCGCGCGGTTGGCTTCGGTCATCGGCACCTTGGCCGCGATGCTCACGATGCCGGTGTTTTCGAGCCTCGCGTGCGGCAGCAGTTGCCGTCGCACCTTCGAGCGCGCGCCGTCGGCGCCGACCAGCACGTCGGCGCTCGCGCGCGTGCCGTCAGCAAAGTGCGCGGTCACGCGGCCATCGGCATGCTGCTCGTATTCAACGAAGGTCTTGTCGAAATGCACGCGTTCTTCGAGCCCCGTAAGCAAGACCTGGCGCAGCGTCATGCGGCTCACCGACTTGCCGCCATCGATCTCGCTTTCGCCGATCCCGACCGACAGCAGCTCCGACATGCGTTCGGTGAGCATGTTGAAGTAGCCTGGCGTGCGCGCGCAGGTGGCGAGGAACGTTGCGAAGCGTTCCGGCGGCAGCGCGGCCTTCAGTGCGGCAAGGCAGTGCTGATCGATGCCGACGCGATAGCCCTGCAGACCGTCGACGCGCGTTCGATCCCGTTCGTACACCTGAACGTCTACGCCGGCACGCTGCAGACTATACACCGGGAAAGGCAAGGACACGCGTAAAGGCCATGCGGTTACGGGTGCCAGCGATAAACCACGATGCTCGATCCGTTGTAATTGTCTTTCGTGATCACGTATTCGCCGCTCGAGCGCAGGTACGCGCGTATGCCATACATCGAATCCACGTCGTTGCCAACATCGATTGCGGCTGGATTCGAGTTCGTCAGCGTCGTGACGAGACTGCCGGTGTCGAGGTCGAACACGTCGATATTTGGCACCGTATGCACGTAGCCGACGAACAGATAGTGTCCGGCCGCTGCGATCGATTTCGGATTCGGACTCGTGAGATCGATCACCGGACCCGGCGCGCTCGTGTTGCCCGCTTGCCAGCCGTGATAGACCTCGATGTGACCGTTCATCGCCGTCCAGTCCCAGCTTCCCGCAATGCCTTGCGCGAGGATCATCGTGTCGCTGTCCGCCTGATAAACAATGCGCGTGAGCGGCCGCACGGTGCGCGGAATCTGGATCATACTGGCTGGGCCCCATGACGGTTTGCCGTTCGCGTCGAAGCCCGCTAGCGGGTAGTGGAATATCTGGTTGGTGCGGTCGAGACCGGCCCAGACGTCGCCATTGCCGTCGATCGCGAAGCCGCCCGTCACCTTCGTATTCGTATTGAACGCCTTGCCCGGAATTGAGCCGTCGGGAATGGCGATATAGCCGCTCGACGGCTGGAAATGAAAGAAGTTGAACGTGTCGGGATTCTGACCGGAGGCGACGAGAATGCGGTTGCCGCCCACCACGACGAGTTGGCCGAAAAACTGGCCGCGCTGATAGTCGCTCATGTTCAGTCGCGGATCGGTCGGCCAGGTGAACGGATCGATCGTGTTCGCGACGAACGTGCCGCCTGACGTACCGGTGTAGATGGTGTTGCCGCTGTAGAAGTTCGCGCCGTCCGTTGCCGGGTCGGGCGCCGCGATGGCCTCGAAATTGAGCGCCTGCACCGTCCACTGCAGCGTGCCCGTTGAGCTGTACGAATGAATGTCGGTGCTGCCGTTGCGCCCGAGATCCCAGTCGCCACCCCACGCGTTATTGAGCACGTAGAGATTGCCGGCTGCGTCCTTGCCGATTCCTACGACGCGCGTGAAGCGCTTGTCGCCGACTTGCCCCTTGATGCCCGTGGTGGTGTCGAGATAGCCGCCCTGCACGCCGAAGGTGCCGACCAGCGCCTGCACACCGGTCAGGGCGTAACACTTGATGTTCATGTCGGGCCCTTGGTCGCCAACCAGCAGCTGATTCGTCGGCGCGTCGAAATCGAGCGCCGATGGGCGGGCGCTCGCGGCCATCTGGATCGTGTTCAGCAGTGCGCCGCTCGGGCTGAACTGCGCGAGCACGCCAGCGTTTTCGCGCGCCACCCAAACGTTGCCGGCGCCGTCGATGGCAAGTGCGCCGGGTTGCTGCACGCCGATGTCGCGCTGCCAGACGCCGTCGGTCGTGTACACGCGTACGCGGTTGCCGTAGTAGTCGCTGGCGTAGAGCAGTGTGCCCGCTGTTGCGAGACCCGTGATCACGTCTGCGTTCTGGATTCCGGTCCACGTGCTGACTGCAATGCGCAGGTCGCGCGCATTCGCGTTCCGGTTGTAGCGGCCCACGGAGCCGCTGCCGAATGCGCGGCTGTAACCGAGCGCGACGAAGATCGACGTCGCGTTGCCGGTAATGGCACTGCCCTGAAATTCGTCGTGTGCCCCGACGGTGCCGCGCGCGGCGCCGTTCTGATAGAGCGCTACGCCGCCCGCGTTTTCGTCCCAGCGCGATGACGTGTAGATGACCCCCTCGGGCGCAACCCACATCGAGCGTGCGCCATTACCGACGTGGGCGGCGAGCGTGCCAAACGTGTTGGCGAGCCAGTCGGTCGTGTATTGCGCGTGACTGGCGGGCGCAATGGCGGCGACGAAGACACCGAGGAGTGCCGCACGAATCCGGCCTTTGAACATACGCCGTATTTCCCATAGACATCGCACCAGGATGGCGCGAATCGCGGCGCATAAAGTGACCGGACTGGAAGCACCGTTACATCCAGGAGGTCATGCTTTGTGCGCCCCTGCCTATGAAGTGTAGTCAGGAAATTGCACTCGGCGTTTCAACCCGTTCATGGGTTTGGGTAAATGGTGCGCAGCGGATTTGCCAACGGTATGCGCGTTGAGTTGACGATGGCAAATACGTGTCGTCGCAACGAAGCGGCCATTCCGGAAAGCCCGGTAGCGGGGCACGGCGAAAGGCCGCCCCCTCTAACACGAGTTGCGTGGTTTGGAACATCGCCATGTGTTTGGCGAGCGTGAGTTAGTCAGGGCCGCGTAGCACGTGCGATGACTGCTCGCACGCGTCGCTCAACTCGAGCGCGTCTTGACGTAACGCCCGGGCGCGGGCTCGGTCGGCCGGAATTGCGCATTTCCGAGCTTCGTGCGCGCCTTGACTCGCCCACCTGCGTGCGGTTGCAGCCACGCGATCCAGTGGTTCCACCATGTGCCCGAAGCCTGCTGCGCAGAGGCAAACCAACCATCGGCGTCACTTGCCCGATTGCTGTTCACATCGCCGCCTGCCCAGTAGCACCGTTTGTTCTTTGTCGCCGGATTGATGACGCCAGCGATATGTCCGCTTGCCCCGAGCACGAACTGGGTCTCACCGCCAAGAAGCTGGGTGCTGCGCCACGCCGATTTCCACGGAACGATGTGATCCTCCTGGGTCGCCAGCACATAGGCCGGCATGTCGATGCGGCCGAGGTCGACCGGAACGCCGCACATGGTGAGCTTGCCGGGCACGCGCAGGTTGTTTTCGAGGTACATGTTGCGCAAATACCAGGTGTACATCGGGCCGGGCAGGTTGGTGCTATCCGCGTTCCAGTACAGCAGGTCGAAAGCCGCCGGGCTTTTCCCCTTCAAATAGTTGTTGATCACGTTAGGCCAGATCAGATCGTTGGCGCGCAGCATCTGGAACACGAAGCCGAGTTCACGCCCCGGGTAGATGCCGCCGCTACCGATCGCCCGCTCACGCTGCAACACGGTTTGCTCGTCGATGAACACACCGAGATCGCCCGGATCGGTGAAGTCGAGCATGGTCGTCAGCAGCGTCAGGCTCGCAACCTTTTCTTCTTCGCGCGCGCGTATCACCGCGAGCGCCGAAGAGAGGATCGTGCCGCCCACGCACCAGCCAACCGTGTTGACCTTGTCCGCACCGGTAATGGCAAGGGCGACATCGATTGCCTCCATCACGCCCGATTCCAGGTAGTCGTCCCATGTCGTATGCGCGGTTTGCGCGTCGGGGTTGCGCCACGACACCATGAATACCGTTTGCCCCTGCTCGACAGCGAAGCGAACAAACGAGTTTTCAGGCTGCAGGTCGAGAATATAGAACTTGTTGATGCAAGGCGGCACGATGAGCAACGGGCGTTTGGCTACGTGCGTGCCAAGCGGGACGTACTGGATCAGCTGAAACAGGGCGTTCTCGAAGACAACCGCCCCTTTGGACACAGCAACGTTTTCACCCACCTCGAAGGCGGCCTCGTCGGTAATCGTAATGGTGCCGCGGGCGAGGTCTCCAATCAGATTGGTCATGCCAGTCCGCAGGCTTTCGCCGTTCGACTCGATGGCCATGCGGATCGCCTCCGGGTTCGTGGCGGCGTAGTTCGTGGGGCTCGCAGCATCGATCAACTGGCGCATGAAAAAGCGCAGTCTGTGCTTTTCGCGTTCGTCATAGCCCGTCGCGCCGATCATGTCTTCGAGCAGGCCGCCATTGGCGAGGTAGCTCTGCCGCAGCAGGCTGTACCAGGTGTTGCTGGTCCACTCATCCGCCCGAAACCGCTGGTCGCGGCATGCCTCGCTGCCTGCAGGCTGCAGGTTCAGCATGTTCGTCCACAGCGCCCACTGCTGCCCCCAGTAGCGAGAACCGGCTTCCTGCAACACGGCTGGCGCAACGGCTGCGCTCGCGGGAATACCGGCCAGCGCGTTCAGGAAGTCTTTCGCCGAGCGGGAAAATCCGTGCGCGACCTCGTCGGGCATATTGAAGAGATTGCTCATGCCCGTTCCAATGCAGTATTCGTGAAGTCGTTTGCCGAACGCTCTTCGGGAGCGCGATCCGCGCGTGAAGTGGGCATGACGAGCGCGTCGCCGTCGATCACGACCTTGCCCTGCACGGTGCAGACGGTGTCCAGCACGACGCGCCGCTTGCCCGGAATGAGTTCGCGCACCGTCACGGTGGCTTGCACCGTGTCGCCCGGCCTCACGGGCGCCTTGAAGCGCAGATTCTGCCCGAGGTAGATTGTGCCGGGGCCGGGCAAGCGGCCGGCGATTGCGGCGGAAATAATGCTTGCACTGAGCATGCCGTGCGCAATGCGCCCCTTGAAGGGCGTCTTGCGCGAAAACTCTTCGTCGATGTGCACGGCGTTGTTGTCTCCCGACGCGCCGGCAAACAGCACGATATCCGCATCGGTGATGGTCTTGGCGAAACTCGCACTCATCCCCGGTGCCAGATCTTCGAAGTCGTATCCTGCAATATCATTCATACGCTATCCTAAAGATATGATTGTCGCTTGATCTGTTGGGGCATGCGGCGATGGCGGTTCACCTCACCTCGCGTAGCGTGGCGGACGATGCTGTCGCGGCCCGACGATCATGTCGCGATTGTTCACACGAAATGTCGTCAGTACAGGGTTCGTGGTCGAATTCGCACAATACGGCAAACACGGATATCGCATTTACGATTGGACGCCACAGTTTTAAGATTTCGCGCCATCGTCGGCTTCGGAACGGGGCGCAAAAAAGGCCGCAATCGGCACGCGCCACGTTTGCGCGAGCAGCACGCCAGCGAGCGCCACGCCGCCGCCCACGAGATGATGCGCGTACAACCGCTCGCCGAACGCGCCGACCGCGAGCACCGCGGTGAACACAGGCAACAGATTCATGTACATGCTGCAGCGGTTCGGGCCGAGGTGCTTCACCCCTTGCATCCAGAAAAACGGCAGCACGACCGATGCGAGCGATCCGGCGTAGGCGATGAGCGGCAGGCTCGCGCGCGTGGGCAGCGCTTCGGCGAGCGGAAGGCGCGCCATCGGCACGAGCATGAACAGCAACGCTGCGATCGCCTGGAAATACGTCGATTGCCACGAAGGCAGTCCGACATGCCAGCGCCTGAGCAGCACGCCATAGAGCGCGTAGGCGGCGCCTGCGCAAAGCATCAGCAGGTCGCCCGCATGCACGCCGCCCGCGAGCAGCGCCGCAGGACGCCCGCCCGTGATCAGCCACACGAGTCCCGCGAACGACAGCATGCCGCCAGTGGCCATGCCGGCCGTCGGCGTTTCGCCGAGCAGCACGACCGAGAGCAGCATGGTGAGCAGCGGCACGAGCGCGGTCATGATGGCCATGTTGGTGGCCGTCGTCGTTTTGGCGGCTTCGTACGAGAGGCACTGGAACAGCGCCATTGCGAGCAGGCCGAGAAAGGCGAGCCTGGGCAGTTGCGCAATGATTGCGGCGCGGTTGCGCCACGCACCCACGGGCACGAAGAGGCTCATCAGCGCGACGGCGAGCACGAGGCGCCAGAAGGTGATGGCGTACGGATCGATGGTGTGCGCGGACAGGCGCGACACCATGACGTTGCCGGACCACAGCGCAATGGCAGTAACCGGAAAGAGCGAATAGAGCGCGGAGCGCGAGGAAGGAGCGAGCATCGGGGGCAGGTGGGTGAGTGGAACGAACCCAGAGATTGCGCGCCCAGAATGGGGGCTGTCTCGCGCTAGAATGGCGACTCCTGTCGCAAAACTGCCAGCTAGATTCAACCCAACTTCAACTCAACTTCGACCCAACGCACACGCCGATGACTGTCCTCCCGCCGCCGGACGTGCACGTTCCCTTTGAAAACACGCCAATGCCGGTCGCGGCGCTCGCCGCCGACTACCCACACGGCGCGTTCGTCGCCACGCATAGCCATCGGCGTGCGCAGCTGCTCTATGCGGTCGAGGGGGTCATGCTGATCGAAGCGCAGGCGGGCCGCTGGGTCGTGCCGCCAACGCGTGCGGTATGGCTCGATGCCGGGCTCGAGCACACGGTACGCATGAGCGGCAACGTGCGCATGCGTACCGTGTTCGTGGAACCCGGCGCTGTAGCGGATCTGCCGCAAGGCAGCTGTGTGGTCGAGGTGCCGCCGTTACTGCGCGAATTGATTCTTGGCGCGGTGCAAGTGCCGCTCGACTACGCGCCGGGCGGCCGTCACGACCTGCTCATGCGTTTGTTGCTCGCCGAACTCGCGGTGATACCGCGACTGCCGCTGTATTTGCCCTGGCCTGCCGACGCGCGATTGCGCAAACTCTGCGACGCGATCATCGCCGCGCCGGATGCGCCCCACGAAGTCGCGCATTGGGCGCACAGGCTGGGCATGGCGGAGCGCACGCTGCACCGCGCGTTCCAGCGCGAGACCGGCATGACGCTTGGGCGCTGGCGCCGGCATGCGCGGCTCTTTCTGGCGCTCGAGCGTCTTGCGCAAGGCGAGAAGATCGTGACCGTGGCACTCGACCACGGTTATACAAGCCAGAGTGCGTTTGCCGCGATGTTCAAGCGGCATTTTGGTGTTGCGCCTTCCGAGTTTTACCGCTGAGATCAATGGCCCACGCATTCCTGCCAGCAAGACGGCGATCGGCACGACGTTGCCGATTTTCTTATTGCCCAGGCGTGCGCGCGCCACTTGCACGCAAGATCAATCGCACCACTTCCTCGGTGCTCGCCTCGAACCCCGCCGTGGAAAGGGCGCGCTTGCCCGAGAGCGCGCGAATTTGCGCCTCGAAATCGGCATAGTGCTGCGTGGTTGCCCAGATCATGAACAGGAGCGTCTTCGGATCGACGGGGGCGAGCAGTCCTTCGGCAATCCAGCGATCGATCAGCGTGACGCGTGTCTCCATCCATGGCTTCACGCGCTTGAGCAGGATGTCCTGCATATGTGTCGCACCACTAATGATTTCGTTCGCCCACACTTTCGACCCAAGCGGCCTGCGTCGCGAGAGTTCCATCTTCGCACGCACATAACCGCCAATGGCTTCGACCGGATCGTCGCTCGCGTCGAAGGTGTTGGCGGCCGCATTCCATTCCTCGAACAGGTCGTCGAGCACGCGCCAGTAGAGCGCGAGCTTGGTCGGGAAGTAGTAGTGCAGATTCGCTTTCGGCAGGCCCGCGCGCTCGGCGATCAGCGCCGTGCTCGCGCCTTCGAAGCCGCGCTCGGCGAACACGGCCTCCGCGCAGGCGAGCAGATGCGCTTCGTTCGACTCGCGAATGGCGGCTTTGCGACGGCGCGGCTTGTGCGTTGCGTCAGCCGCTTCCCGTTCGTGCGCCGTGCCGCGCAGCGCGTGGGTCGCGGCTCGCGTGGTGGGTTCGTCGTCGCGCATGATGATCGGTCCGTTCAGAAGGAAAGAGGCGGCGCGCGGCTCCCGCGCCTTTGACGGCTTCATTGTAGTCACGATGTAAGCGCCTCGTGCATTCGCCGCACTCGGGGAAAACGCGTGGACCGGCGCGGGCGCTTTCGCGCACTGCAGCATCGATGGCATGCTTCTCGCTGGTAACACCGCATTGAATTCGCAAAGTTTATCGTCTACAACCTGTCCAATCGGACAGGATTCGCGGGGCGAGGTTTCGGCAATCGCGAAGAGCCATCGAGGTGTGCACCGCCATGGTTCTTCCTGCCCCAGAAGGTGGCACGAATGCACGTTTGACGAACACGCACAGGAGGACACGCATGAACGCAGTAAGCGAAGCCGCGCTGACGACCGCGATCCACGTGAACGGCCAGCGTTTGTGGGACAGCCTGATGGAGATGGCGAAAATCGGCGCCACGCCCAAAGGCGGTGTGTGCCGTCTCGCGCTCACCGACCTCGACAAACAGGGACGCGATCTCATCGTGCAATGGGCGAAAGAGGCGGGCTGTACGGTGAGCGTCGACCAGATGGGCAACGTTTTCATGCGCCGCGCGGGGCGCAACAACGACTTGCCGCCCGTGATGACCGGCTCGCATGCGGATTCACAGCCCACGGGCGGGCGTTTCGACGGCATCTATGGCGTGCTGGGCGGGCTCGAAGTGATCCGCTCGCTCAACGATCATGGCATTCAGACCGAGCGCCCCGTTGAAACCGTGATCTGGACCAACGAAGAAGGCTCGCGTTTCGCGCCTGCAATGGTCGCCTCCGGCGTGTTCGCGGGCGTCTTCACGCTCGATTACGGACTTTCGCGCAAGGATGTCGATGGCAAGACCATCGGCGAGGAATTGCAGCGTATCGGCTATGCGGGCGACCTGCCGTGCGGCGGGCGCAAGATTCACGCGGCGTTCGAGCTGCATATCGAGCAGGGGCCGATACTCGAAGCCGAAAACAAGACCATTGGCGTCGTGACGGATGCACAGGGCCAGCGCTGGTACGAAGTCGTGCTCACGGGGCAGGAAGCGCACGCGGGTCCCACGCCCATGCCGCGCCGCCGCGACGCGCTGCTGGGCGCCTCGCGCGTCGTGCAGCTCGTGAACGAAATTGGTCTGCGCCACGCGCCGCTCGCCTGCGCGACGGTCGGCATGATGCAGGTGCATCCGAATTCGCGCAACGTGATTCCGGGCCGCGTGTTCTTCACCGTCGATTTTCGCCATCCGCTGGACGACGTGCTCGCGCAGATGGACGCCGAACTGCGCGAAGGCATTGCGAAGATCGCAGAGCAAGGCAAGCTCGAAGCGCAGGTCGAGCAGATTTTCTATTACGCGCCGGTGCCGTTCGACAAGGCCTGCGTGAGTTCCGTGCGCGCGGCGGCTGAGCGCTTTGGCTATTCGAACCGCGAGATCGTTTCGGGCGCGGGCCACGACGCTTGCTATCTCGCGACGGTCGCGCCGACTTCGATGGTGTTCGTGCCATGTATCGACGGCATCAGTCACAACGAGATCGAAGACGCGACGATCGACTGGATCGAGGCGGGTGCGAACGTGCTGCTCCACGCCATGCTCGAACGCGCGAGCGAACCCGGCTGACGCTTTTGACGCTAGCGCAAGCGGCCTGAGAGCCGCGTTGTCATTCCCGTTGTCCCCACGTATCGGCTGTGCGTCCCGCACAGCCGGCGAGTCCGTGTTTTGCCTCGCAAGGAGCATCCGGATGTCCCAGCCCAACTCGAATGCCGCCGACGGCATCGCACCTGGCCGCCTCACCGCCGAACAGCTAGGCTGCAACTTTGCCGACGTCGCGCCGCCGCTTTCCGCCAACGCCGCTGTCATTGCCGCCGACCGCTGCCACTACTGTTACGACGCGCCGTGCGTAGCGGCCTGCCCGACCGGCATCGATATTCCGGGCTTCATCCGCAAGATCGGCAACGGCAATCTCAAGGGCGCTGCGCGCGATATTCTGGGCGCAAACCCGCTGGGCGGCACGTGCGCGCGTGTGTGCCCAACCGAGATTCTCTGTGAAGGCGCATGCGTGCGCAATCATCAGGATGGCGAACCAGTGCAGATCGGCGCGCTGCAGCGCCATGCCACCGACTTCCAGATGGCGCGCGAAGCCGCCGGCGCGCCGGCCCTTTTCAAGCGCGCCAGCGAGACGGGGCGCCGCGTTGCCGTGGTCGGGGCCGGGCCGGCTGGGCTCGCCTGCGCGCATACGCTTGCGCTTGCCGGGCACCGCGTGAGTGTGTTCGACGCGCGTGAAAAGCCGGGCGGCCTCAACGAATACGGCATCGCGGCATACAAGGTCGTCGACGACTTTGCGCAGCGCGAAGTGCAATGGCTGCTTTCCATCGGCGGGATCGAAATACATCAGGGGCAGCGCCTTGGCCGTGACATCACCCTAACGGAGCTGCGAGCCGCGTATGACGCCGTGTTCATTGGCGTGGGCCTCCGGGGCACGCAAGCGCTTTCCATCGAAGGCGAAGCGCTCGATGGCGTGCTCGACGCCGTGGAATTCATCGCGCGCCTGCGCGAAGCCGGCGATCTCTCCACGCTGGCCGTGGGCCGCAAGGTGGTGGTGATCGGCGGCGGCAATACGGCCATCGATGCCGCCGTGCAAAGCCGCAAGCTGGGCGCGGAGCAGGTGACGCTTGCGTATCGGCGCGGCGCGGCGCAGATGAGCGCTACCTGGGCCGAACAGGCCTTCGCTCGCGCACAGGGCGTGGCGCTGGTCGAATGGATGAAGCCGCTGCGCATTACGGGCGACGCGCGCGTGCAGACTGTCGAGTTCGAGCGTACTGCGCTCGACGCGGGCGGCGCGCTGCGCGGCACCGGAGAAGTCGTGCGTGTCGAAGCCGACATGGTGTTGAAGGCCATTGGTCAAAAGCTCTTACCCGAAGGCCTGGTTGGCGTCGATGCCCTGCAACTGACCGCAGGCGGTGCGCGCATCGCTGTGGATGCGGATGGCGCGACGTCCATCGAAGGCGTATTCGCTGGCGGCGACTGCGCGGGCCACGGCGCAACCGACCTCACGGTGCAGGCCGTGCAGGACGGCAAGCTCGCTGCGCGCGCGATCGACCGCTACCTTGCGAGTCAGTCCGCCAGAGCGGCTTGAACTGCGCGGCTTGAACTGCGCGATCAACACATCGAAACCAGACAATTCGAAGGAGTCGCATCATGGCCGACCTGCGTTGCACGATCGCCGGCATTGAATCGCCCAACCCGTTCTGGCTCGCGTCTGCGCCGCCCACCGACAAGGCCTACAACGTCAACCGCGCCTTCGAGGCGGGCTGGGGCGGGGTGGTGTGGAAAACACTCGGGCTCGACCCGCACGTGGTGAACGTGAGTTCGCGCTATGGCGCGACCACCTGGCGCGGCCAGCGCATTGCCGGGCTGAACAACATCGAGCTCATTACCGACCGGCCGCTCGACGTGAACCTCAAGGAAATCGCGCAGGTGAAGCGCGACTGGCCCGACCGCGCGCTTATCGTCTCGCTGATGGTGCCGTGCACCGAGCAAGACTGGAAGTGGATCTTGCCGCTGGTGGAAGACACCGGCGCCGACGCGGTGGAGCTGAACTTCGGTTGCCCGCATGGCATGAGCGAGCGCGGCATGGGCGCGGCCGTGGGGCAGGTGCCCGAATACATCGAAATGGTCACGCGCTGGGTGAAGGAGGGCACGCGCCTGCCTTGCCTCGTGAAGCTCACGCCCAACGTGACCGACATACGCCATGGCGCGCGTGCCGCGATGAAGGGCGGCGCGGACGGCGTCTCGCTCATCAATACGATCAACTCGATCGTGGGCGTCGATCTCGACGTGATGGCGCCGCTGCCCACCGTGGATGGAAAAGGCACGCACGGCGGCTACTGCGGCCCCGCCGCGAAGCCCATTGCGCTTCACATGGTCGCGGAAATCGCGCGCGACCCGCAAACACATGGCCTGCCCATTTCCGGCATCGGCGGTATTTCCGACTGGCGCGACGCCGCCGAATTCATCGTGCTCGGTGCGGGAAGCGTGCAGGTTTGCACCGCGGCGATGCATTACGGATTCCGAATCGTCAGCGACATGATCGATGGCCTCTCCAACTGGATGGACGACAAGGGCTACGCGAACCTCGACGCGATTCGCGGCCGCGCGGTGCCCAACGTCACCGACTGGCAGTACCTGAACCTCAACTACGACATCAAGGCGCGCGTCGATCAGGACCGCTGCATTCAGTGCGGCCTGTGCCATATCGCCTGCGAGGACACGTCACATCAGGCCATTACCGCCACGCGCGACGGCAAGCGCCACTTCGAAGTGGTCGACGCGAATTGCGTCGGGTGCAATTTATGCATGCATGTCTGCCCGGTCGACCAATGCATCACGATGGAGCGCGTCGACTCGGGCCGCTACGCGAACTGGACCACGCATCCGAATAACCCTGCACGCGTGGCCGACCCGAAAGCCGCCTGACGCATTGAAACCGCACTGAGCCGAACCGGACGAAACGAAAGAAACCAACGACAAGCCACGGAGAACCGCAACCATGAGTCAACCCTTGACTGGCGACGCCAGCGCGCGCCGCGCCGAAAGCGAGTTATACAACGACGATCTCGCGCCAACCGGCGCTGCGCAGCGTACGTGGCGCTGGTATCACTTCGCGGCGCTCTGGGTGGGCATGGTGATGAACATCGCCTCGTACATGCTCGCGGCGGGGCTCACCGAGCAGGGCATGTCGCCGTGGCAGTCGGTGCTCACGGTGCTGCTCGGTAATCTCATCGTGCTCGTGCCGATGTTGCTGATCGGGCACGCAGGCACGAAATACGGCATTCCCTATGCTGTGCTCGTGCGTTCCTCGTTCGGCACCCAGGGCGCGAAGTTGCCTGCCATGCTGCGCGCCATCGTGGCGTGCGGCTGGTACGGCATCCAGTCGTGGCTGGGCGGCAGCGCCATCTATACGCTCATCAATATCCTCACGCATAACGCGCTGGTGGGCGACGCGCTGCCGTTTCTCGGCATTTCGATCGGCCAGGGCGCGTGCTTTCTCGTGTTCTGGGTGCTGCAACTCTATTTCATCCTGCACGGCACCGATTCGATCCGCTGGCTCGAAAGCTGGTCCGCACCCATCAAGGTCGTGATGTGCGTGGTGCTCGTGTGGTGGGCCTGTTCGAAGGCAGGCGGGGTGGGTTCGATGCTCTCACAACCTTCCCAGTTCGTCGCGGGCGGCAAGAAGGCGGGGCTCTTCTGGGCGACGTTCTGGCCCAGCCTCACGGCCATGGTGGGCTTCTGGGCCACGCTTGCGCTCAACATTCCCGACTTCACGCGCTTCGCGAAAACGCAGAAGGACCAGTTCGTGGGGCAGGCCATCGGCTTGCCTGTTCCGATGGCGCTGCTTTCGGTGGTTTCCGTGGTCGTGACTTCGGCGACGGTGGTGATCTACGGCAAGGCGATCTGGGACCCTATCGACCTCACGAGCCGCATGGAAGGTGTTGGCGTGGGCATCGCGCTCGTCATCCTCACGCTCGACACGATGTGCTGCAATCTCGCCGCCAATCTTGTCGGCCCGGCCTACGACTTTTCCAGCCTCTGGCCCAAAGCCATTTCGTACAAGGCGGGCGGCCTGATTACCGCGGGCATCGCCATTGTGATGATGCCGTGGAAGATTCTCGCCACCACGCAGGGCTACATCTTCACCTGGCTCGTCGGCTATTCGGCGCTGCTCGGGCCCGTAGCGGGCATTCTCATCGTCGACTACTTTCTCGTGCGCGGCACGCGCCTGAATACGGCCGAGCTATTCGAGGAAAACGGCGAATACGCTTACTCGAACGGCTGGAATATGGCAGCGGTGATCGCCCTCGTCCTGGGCGTGCTGCCCAACCTGCCGGGATTCCTCAACACCGCGTTTCCGAACGCGTTTCCTTCCGTTCCCGACGCGTTCAAAAGCATCTACACCTACGCGTGGTTCGTGGGGCTTGCCATTGCGGCGATCGTGTATGGCGTGATGATGAAGCTCGGCAAGAGCCGGCGTCCGAGCGTGGCGAGCGCGTGAGGCATGGCGGCGTGAAATCGTTCAACTGAAGGAGACAGGGCATCATGGCGATCCTGATTCGAGGCGGCACCATCGTCAATGCGGACAAGAGCTGGCGCGCGGACGTGCTGTGCGAAAACGGCGTGATCCAGGCCGTGGGCGAGAACCTCGACGCGCCTGCGGGCGCGACCGTGGTCGACGCGGGCGGCCAGTACGTGATGCCGGGCGGCATTGACCCGCACACGCATATGGAACTGCCGTTCATGGGCACGACGGCTAGCGACGACTTCTACACGGGCACGGCGGCCGGTCTCGCGGGCGGCACGACGTCGATCATCGACTTCGTGATTCCGAGCCCGAAGCAGCCGCTCATGGAAGCGTTTCGCGAATGGCGCGGCTGGGCCGAAAAGGCCGCCGCCGACTACGGCTTTCACGTGGCGGTCACGTGGTGGGACGACAGCGTGCATCGCGACATGGGGTTGCTCGTGAACGAACACGGCGTGTCGAGCTTCAAGCACTTCATGGCATACAAGAACGCCATCATGGCCGACGACGAGATTCTCGTGAACAGCTTTGCGCGTTCGCTGGAACTGGGCGCGTTGCCCACCGTGCATGCCGAGAACGGCGAACTCGTCTTCCAGTTGCAACGCCAGTTGCTTGCGCGCGGCTTCACGGGGCCGGAGGCGCATCCGCTTTCAAGGCCGCCGGAAGTCGAGGGCGAGGCGGCGAATCGCGCCATTCGTATTGCGCAGGTGCTAGGCGTGCCGGTGTATATCGTGCATGTCTCGGCGAAAGACGCGCTCGAAGCCATTGCCCGCGCACGCAGCGAAGGGCAGCGCGTGTTCGGCGAAGTGCTCGCCGGGCATCTGGTGATCGACGAGTCCGTCTATCGCGACCCGGACTGGACGCGCGCCGCCGCCCATGTCATGAGCCCGCCGTTCCGTACGAAAGAGCATCGCGACGCGCTTTGGCGCGGCCTTCAGGGCGGGTTGCTGCATACCACGGCCACCGACCACTGCGTGTTCTGCGCTTCGCAAAAGGCAATGGGCCGCAACGACTTCACAAGGATTCCGAACGGATGCGGTGGCGTGGAAGATCGCATGGCGGTGCTGTGGGATCAGGGCGTGAACACGGGACGGCTTACACCAAACGAGTTCGTGCGGGTGACCTCCACGAACGCCGCGCAGATATTCAACCTGTACCCGCGCAAGGGCACGGTGGCCGTTGGCGCAGACGCCGATCTGGTCGTGTGGGACCCGGAGGCCACGCGTACGATCTCGGTGAAGACGCATCATCAAAACGTCGACTTCAACGTCTTCGAAGGCATGACGGTGCGCGGCGTGCCCACGCACACGGTCTCGCAAGGCGAGCTCGTGTGGGCGAACGGCGATCTGCGTGCGCGGCGCGGCGCCGGGCGCTACCTGAAGCGGCCGGCGAATCCCGGCTATCTGCAGGCGTCGCGGCTTGCGAAGAGCTTGAAGGAAACGCAACCGGTGCATCGCGAGGGCGATGCGTCCTGACGGCGATGCGTCGCTTCAAGGCACCAGACTTCTCACGTAGTTGATCGGGGCGTGATCTGCGAGGTCGCGCACCACGACGTTACCGATGCGCCACGCGCAATTGAGCAGATAGTCGTCGCGCGCGGCGCTTCGGTCCGCTTGCACGAAGGCGTCGTCTGCGTGCGGCGCAAGCTCGCCCTCGCGCGTGATGTAGTTCGACGCTCCCGCGTGGACGTATCCGCTAAGCGTGGGCGGCGGCAAATCGGTGATGAGATCGCAGCAGTCGACATAGCGCGTGATGTGCAACCCGTTGAGTGTTGCGACGAACGCCGCGTTGCCCACTCGCGGCGAGCCGATCGTCACGAGGGCGCTTGGCTTGCATAGGCTGGCGAAGAGCGTCGCGATGGCCGCACCAAGGCTATGGCCCGTCAATATGAGTTGCGATCGAGTCGGCCCGGTCTCCTGCAACCAGTTCTCCACTGCGTTGCGCAAGCCGCGGGCAGCGCTCGCAAATCCAGCGTGAACCTGGCCAGCGCTTTCCGGCCAGTCCGTCAAGTTGAATTTCAGATCATCCGCGATATCGCTAATCGACTGCGGGTCCGTTCCGCGGAAGGCGAGGATGGCGAGGCCGTCGGCTTGCCTCACGGCGCCAAATCCGTGCACGTCATCCCCTGTAAAGTTGAAGGTGACAGCGCCTTGAAAACCGACCAGAGCGAGCGCTTGGTCGAGCTGTTGGCGTTCAGCGGCGCCATTCTCGTAGCGTATGTAGGCAAGGCGGGCGAATTCGGCACACAGTCCGTCGATGTCATAGTTGACACCGGCGGTGAACACCGTTGGCCTGAGTCCCGGTGAGTTGAGCGCGTTGAGCGACGGATCGTAGGGGATAGTCGGCATGTGTACCTCCATTTTCGCGTTGAGCTTCTTCTTTGTTGCCGCGCATTCGCGGGGCAATGGCAGATCACTGCGGGGCTCGAATCGATAAAGCGGGCATAGAATCGCTTCCGGGATAAAAGCGCTTCAAAAGCGTGCCGCTTACTGCATTAGATTGCGCATCTGCGAGTAGCCCAACTCGCGATGCGATTCCCACTGGATGTCATCGAAAAACTGGTTCGCCGTGGTCTCGTTCGGAAACGTGCGGTTCTGCTTGCGATACTCCCGCACGTCGGGCGGCGCGGCAGACGTGACGCGAGGCTTGATGACCAGTATCTGCCCATCGCTTGCGTCGGCGAACTTGACCGCGAACTGGAGCGCGAGAAACTTGCGCTTCTTCCTGAATTCCCCGATCGACAGTGCGATATGGGCCGGATTCAGGCGCAATGACGACGGGAGCGGGAGCCGCGTGGCCGGCTCGCGAATTTCGGCGCCGAAATCGACGCGCGCGCGGCGAATCAGGTTCGCGATATCGCCGAACCGATATTTCGGATCGTAGCCATTGTCGATCAGCACGATGAATTTCAGCTTACGCCGTAGCAATTCATAGGCGCCGGTGTTTTCGAAATGACCGCCGTCGGTGAGATACCAGCGCCGGCCACGAGGTCCGTCGAATTCGCCCATCAGTTCGTCCATGAGGCAGAACTGCGTGCCGAAGAGCTTCTCGGAGAGAAAACGGTGAGGGAGATTCGCATCGGGTATCGGTACACGCTTGCGCTCGAAGTTCACCGCACCGAACCGGAACGGCTTCGAATACGTGTCCCACCAATAGCCCAGGCGGATATTGGCCACGCCAAGCAGCAGCGAGTAGCCGACGTGCGTATTCTGGCCGAGCCCGGTGCTCACCGCCGCACCGGAAATGGCGACCCAGTCTCCGAGCGTCATCGATTCGAGCCAGATGTCACGCGTGCGCAAGTCGCCGCGCACGTAACACGCCGGCGTCGAAATATCGTTCGCGCTTTCCCATTCGCACTCGAGCACGCCGAGCCTCGCGCCCACGGTCATGCCCGCTGGTCCGATACTGAAGGCGAGCCCCCGCGCGCCGCGCTGCACCAGCGACGAGTCCCAGTCGATCGTCTTGTTGATCGTCGCGTTGATGAGATGTACCGGTGCATGGCTGCGTGAGTGGAAATATTCTCCCATCGTGATGCTGTCGCCGGCTACGAGATTGGTCACATCGCGCATGGCGGGCGTGCGCAACCGCTCGGCATTCGTTGCGCCCAGGAAAGCGCGGGTGAGCCGTGTGCTATAGAGCCGCTGATAAGTCGAGAGGTTCAGGAACTGAATGCACAGGCCATCGACGATCGCGAGCATGAGAAAGGCGACGCACAGGATCGCCATGCGCGTGGCGTAGTCGTGCCCGTTGCCGTAATGCCGCCATATGACCATCGAGATCGAAAGGGCCACGGCGGACCAGAACGCCAGCGTCGCGAGCGCGGCGAAGATAGCGGCGACCGAAGCGAGAACGAGGCGCGGAATCTTGGCCAGACCGCCAACGATGTTGTCGCCTTGCGCTAACAGGAACCGCGCGAGACTCCATAGCACCGCCCCGATGCCGGCCAGCGCGCCAAGCGGGCCGGAGTTCGTCGCGCTAAGGAAGTTCATGGACACATGGCGAGTGGCTTCGTATGTGAGGCCGCCGAGCGCGTCGACGAGTGCGAGAAGCAGCAACCAGAGCACGATCTGAATTGGACCGGCGCCGACACGATGTCCACAGAGGCGAAGCGGTGTTGTGAACGCGTTCGTAAGCGCATTGCGCAAGCGGTCGACGAAGGCTCGGCTGTCCGAGCGCGGCGAAGAGGAGGGCGTCGACCCGCGGAACCACGATTTGCCGGAGCCGCTGCCGCGCTTGCCGACATACAGCCATGCAATGATGAGATACAGGGTGCCGAGCACGCCGGTGCTTATGACGAATATCGCAGCGAGAAGCTTGCCGGATGGATGCTTGAGCTGGCCGAGAAGGAGGGTTGCGATCGGCTTTGACGATCCGTGGTTGAAGATGACGATCGTACTGACGGCCAACGCGGTGACCACGAAGAGCGAGATGAATGGCAGCCACTTGCCGACGAAACCCGTTTTCTGCGCGAGGTTCTGGGTCAGCCAGTAGGCGCGACTGAGCGGAGAGAAAACAAATGCGGCGATGAAGACGGCAATGGACGCGGGCAACAGCGAGCGGGCCCACCAGATGTCGGGCACGGCCGACTGCAGCGGCGCCCACCAGGGGTCGCCCACGATCAGCGGCGAACACCAGACGTCGGGTACGGACGAGAGCAGCGGAGACCAGCACACTTCCGGCGAAACCAGCTGCAATTGCTTTAGACCGGCTGTGGCCATCGATGGGTGCGTCAACCAGGTCGCCGGGTGCGGCGAAAGTACGTAGAACCACCAGACGTTCGATGCTGGCGAGGGCGGCCCGAGGAGCTGCTCCGCGAGGCCGTGCGCGGCGAAGTCCAGCAGGCCAAACGCAAGGAGGATAGTCAGGAGCGATACGCCGATTACGTACTGCACGGCGAACCAGTTTCTCATCGAGAACACGAGATATTGAAGGTAGTCCTTCAAGCCGTTCGGCACGAGATAGTTGCAGTTGTCGCGCAAATAGGCGATGGGCGTGACCGCGTTCGCAGCGTCAGGCTGCGCGTCCGGGCATAGTTTGCCCGACGCGCTTTTGGCTTGGTCGATATAAGCCGACTTTTCAAGCTGCAGGTTTCCGGCGCGCAGTTCGTCCGGAACGAAAAGACTGCCATAGAATGCGCCGATGTAGCTGCCGCCGGATACCGTGGATAGATAGTCGAAATGCTTGAGCGTACCCTTGTCCGCCATCGCCTGAAGGATACCTAACGAAAATACGGCGCTTCGTATGCCGCCGCCCGAGATGGCCAGGCCGCAGGCATCGGTGGCATGAGGCAACGCGGAAAGGCCGACCGCATGCCGGTGTCGCTCGACCTGCGCGTGCTCGCGGCGGGAGAAGTCCGTGGGCAATTGCCAGGACGGCGCGGGCGGGGGCGTTGCCGCCCTGGCGCGTGTGCAGGCGGGCCGCAGTAGGGTCCTGACAAGGAACGAGAGGAGGCCCGGCATCATTCACTCCTGTTCTCTGGACGATGAACGGCGCAGCACTTGTCGCAGTGGCAGGACAGACAGGCGCAGAACGCGAGACCGTGGCGTGTTCGAACTGCGGCGGCGAGCCCTGGCATGCGCGCAAGCCCGCCCGCCGGCTGCTACCGAAGCGGTGCTGGAACCGGGCGAACGTGAAGCGCTAACGGCTGGCGCTTTGCAGATGCGCTTTCGAACACATATGAGGAAATTAAAGGCCGGATAGTGGGACGCGTATGTGATCTGGCGAACACAAGCGGCGCAAACACTTGAGGTAACTCACGTAGCGCTGGGCGCTTGACCATGAGGTCGTGTGGTGAGCGACTGGTTTGCTTACAACGTGCGGGTACGCGTCGGCGCGGTGAGTGCCGACTCGATCGTCAATCAAACGCGCTTATTCTGTATCGTCTGCCATGAATGGTTTTATAGATGATGGAGAACGGGCATTCGCTCAATATGGCGCTGATCAGAGACTCGTTGTTGCAATAGATTTCCTCGGGACCAACTGCACGAATGGCATGCACGATCGAATGATAGTCACCGTTGAATGCCAGGCGGCAATCGACTCTCCATTCCTGCTTCAGGTTCAATGGGTAGTTAGCGTCGTCGATGGCCAATGTTTTTTTATACCGTTGATCGTCCAGCAGTGCCGCTTGCGCCTTCGCGAAATCATCGAGGCACTCGTGGCTGGTGACATAGCGCTCCCATGGCAAAACCGCGTGCACTGAAGAACAGTCTTTGTAGTGGTCCGCTTGCGCTCTGCTGTTTGCGTGGTGCACCAGTGTCAGCACCCTGATCGAAGACTCGTCTTTAACAAGGGAAAGCAAATAATCGCGGCAATTGGTCAACGTATATCCCACGCCGGCAACGTCGTCCACCAGCAGGATTCTCTTGCCTTCCTTGATGCAGGCGTCGACAAGATCGAGCGCTTTCTTGTTTTTTATCTCGGCCCTAGCTTCGCGCCGATCGTAATGAACAAAGTCCACGGGCAGGCCCAACATCTGCGAAAGCATCAGGGCGGGTATCGCGCCGCCTCGCAAGATGCCGAGTATCAAACCCACGTTTTCGTTAATCAGTGGGTCTCTTTTGGACAGGCAAAACGCTTCTATGTCGTCGTAGCCATAGAAGTAGACGGGGAGTTTGGCGAACTCGGTGTCCATCTATTTTTGCTCCATCTTAAGGACGAAATTCAGGCTCACGTGGCGTCAATTCATCTACAGCGAAAGCGGCAGCGCAAGATGCCGCGCGTACATCAGATCGCGATGTTCAAGCAAAATGGGATCCAGCGCCGCGTCGGTCTCGGGGTCGCGCATTTCGAATGCGGCCCGCACGCTCGCGTCCATCGGACACAGGTCATCCGGTAGCGGGCGGAAAAGTCCGACAACACTGGCACTGTAAACATCGACCGCGGTCACGGTTTTGCCGATGTAATACGAGGACCCCGCCGCCCGCTGCGCCTTCAGACGCGCGGCCAGCGTTCCCAGCACGGCGGTTACGCGCCCGGTCGCCGCCGCGCCGGTTTCCTGGCTGTACCCATATTTCTTGCCCAGATATTTCGCGACCCGCTCGGGGAAGCCGCCGCTATTGTGCAAACCTGCATGAATCAGCTGCAAACGGCGCGACCATCCCAAACCGCACTCGCCGCACAGTTCATGCGCGAGGCCGAAAGCCAGAGCGCGCTCCGCGGGGTCGTCCGGCAGCAACGAAGGCGTGGGCACCAGCCGCTCCGCGAGCAGAAGAATATCCGCCCAACCGCGGCGCGGCCGCTCCTGCCCAACCATGAGCACGGGCGCGCTCAACTCCCCGGTCCACTGTTTCAGGGTCTCGCTGTCGTAGGCGAGTCGCACGGCGGCCCACTCGATACCCTTGATATGCAGGATGCCCTTGGCCGCCTCGCTCCAGGGGCTAGGAACGCCGCCGACCACGACCATGCGCAATCCGTCCCGCTGGACTGCTGTTTCGACATCGATATATTCGAACGGCATCGATCTGCTCCCTCAAGGCCGAGTCCAGGTCGATTCCTGGGCCACCGTGCGCGAAGCGTCACTGTACGCTATTGGGCCGCCGTTCGAGCGAGCGTCACTGCGAGTGCGGCGCGTTGCCTTGCTTGAGCGTTGGATCGAGCAACGCGTCCTTTACGTCAAGCGAAGACGTCTGTCCGAGATTCGCGTAGTCATGCTCGAGCCATCCGTCCGCCACCTCGCGTCCGCGCTCGAACAGCGTCTTGAGCAACGACCAGGACGTACTGCTCTTGGAGACGAAGCCGAACTTCGCGAGAAAATCGTCGTCGCGAATCAGATGGAAGCGGACGGTCTTGTAGCGGCTTTTGCTTGCGGCTTCCTCGCCAACCGAGTCGAGAACGCGGTTGACCGCTTCGATCGCGTTGATCTCCAGCACGACGGAAGCGTTGAAACCGATTTCGTTGAGCCGCTCCAGAATGCCGCGCGCGTTTTTCGGCGGCATGTCGTGGCGCATGAACGGATTCACGAGAATCAGGATGAGGTCCTGCGCGTGGCCGATCAGCGGCGCCAAAGGCGGATTGCCCAGATAGCCGCCATCCCAGTACGGCACGCCGTTGACCTCCACGGTACGGAATTCGCTCGGCAGGCACGCGGAGGCGCGCAGCACCTCGACGGAAATGTCGGGCTGCGTGAAGATGGCGCGCTCGTTGGTTCGTACATTGGTCGCGCAAATGAAAAGCTGCGGGGCGCCGCGCGTTGTGTTGAGCGTGGAGAGAGCCGTTTTCGAAAGGGTGGAGTGGATCAACGGGCCGAGCGGATCGCGATAAAAGGGATTGTTGTAAGGCGAGGCGACGAGCCCCACGACCTCCGTGAAAATGGCGCCGGGACTCCAGTCGATATTCCAGCCGCCGAACGGCCCAGGCTCGGAAAAGCCGAAGAGGGCATTGCCGGCCAGCGTGCCGGCGCGCGACACCGCTTCCCAGAAGGTGCGAAGCATCTCGCGCGCCCTCGCTGCGCCGCCGGTGGCGAGGCCCGCTGCGCACAGCGCCGCATTGATGCCGCCCGCGCTCGCGCCGCTGATCGCCGCGACGTTGAGTGGCGTTCCCTGCGATGTCGCTTCGAGCAGTCGATCGAGCACGCCCCACGTGAACGCGCCGTGCGAGCCTCCGCCCTGCAGCGCGAGCGCGACTTTGGGGCCTGACTGTTGCATGCCGCTCGGGGATTGCTCGGTCGCCATGGCTCTTCTCTCGTCGTCATCGCGTTGCTGGCCATCGTACGCGCGAGCGGGAATGCGCGTGCTATGGATGCTGCATCAGCAACGGGTCAGGGCGGGCGTCGCTACCTCCAGCGCATGCGTCAGCAGGGCGATTGCCAGTCGCTCACCGGCGGCATTGGCCGGAATGCGTCCGTCGAGCGCCAGCGTCGCGAGGCCGTGAACCAGACCCCAGCAGGCAAGTGCTCCGGCCTCGGCCCAATCCGGCGCCAGTTCCGCCACCCGACGCGCCATCAGTGCGTAGGCGCCCCGGCAGTCACCGTGGGGCAGCGCGAGTCCGGCGCCATCTGCGAACATCAGCCGGAACAGCGCAGGATGCGCGCGGGCGAAGGCAACGTAGGCCAGGCCCTGCGCCGTGAGCGCTTCGTGCGCGTTGTCCGCTTGATCCGCGCGCGCGGCGTCTGTTTCCAGCATGGCAAAGCCCTTTAGCGCGACGGCGCCCATCAGCGCGGCCTTGTCCTCGAAATGGCGATAAGGCGCCATGGCCGAAACACCGGCTGCCCGCGCAACGGCACGCAGGCTGACGTCGCTCTCGCCCTGTTCGAGCAGGGCCAACGCGCAGTCAACCAGCCGGTCACGCAGGGACGCTATCGAATCGCTCATGGCTGTTTACACTGTAATCATCGAGGACTATGCTTACAGCGTAAGCAGCCGGGAGCCATCATGCAAGCCTCCGTTACCCGCAGGTCCGTCGATCTCAGCGCCTATCCGAATCTCGTGGTCATCCTCCTGGGTTTTCGCGTGCGGCGGCTGCGCGGCATCGCCACCTTGTTCGGCATCGGTAAAGGCTTGCGGCAAATCCAGTTGAACCCGCCTGCCGGACTGCTCTCGAGCGAGCAGTTCCTGTTCGCACTGAACCACGTGGGGATCCGCCAGTATTGGCGTGACCTCGAAAGCCTCGAAGCTTTCACGCGCAGCGCGCCGCATTCGCGTTGGTGGGGCGAGTTCCTGCGCGACAGCGGCGGTGCGGGCTTCTGGCATGAAAGCTATAGCCGGCAGGGCATGGAAGCGGTTTATGTCGACATGCCGGGGCCCGTGGGCTTCGACCGTTTCGCACCGGCGCGCGAGCCGACCGGGCCCTTTATGAGCGCGCGAAAACGCATGGCGGCGGACAAGGGCTTGGCTGGTTCAATTGGCGCGTAAATGCGCGCAAGCGCCATCGTTATCAAACACCTCGATATCCTCGTGCAGAATGCGGCGGATTTCAAAAATCGCCTCAGGGGTTTCCTGAACGCTATGTCCCGAAACGATCACCTTTTCGGAGAGCGCGCCGTCGAGGTGCGCGCTGCGATAAGGGACGACCCCATCGTCGGAATCCTCGAGCGGGCCCGTCTCGCGGCGTCTCGCAATAATCGAGTGAAAGCACACGTTTGGGCTGATCGCCAGTCGTGAGGTCGACTGAATGATGGGATTGGTGTCCCGCAACTGCTCAATGCTGTTGGGAACCGCGATGGTCTCTCCCGCCCTGTGGGTGCTATCCGCGTTGGTCGCGCTCTGCAGCATCTCGTCAAGCTCCTTTAACAGCGCAAGCGGCAAACGCACCAGGTTTGCAACCCAGCGAGAAAGGCGATTGCTTGCGAACGGCGTGCCGCGGTGTGGCGTGGCGATGAAGATCGCGCGCTCGACCTGTGGCATTGGCGTAAAGCGCAGCAAACGGTTGAGCCGCTCATCCTCGCGAACGATGTCGATGCCTTCGGGCAGGTAGTTGTTCTGCACGGTGACCCAGAGCACATCGTCGGACGACGAGACGAGCAGCCGGGCAAGCACGCCGCCCATGCTGTGCCCGATCAGCACCATGCCGTTCGAGGCGGGCAGCACGCCTGCGGGATCGAAATGCGCGAGTGTCAGTTGCACCGCCTGGCGTATTCTCGCGAGATTCACAAGAATGGGCACGTTGGTCGGGTAGTAGACCTGCCAGACCTGGAAATGCTCGCGAAGGATTTCGTCGCCCTGAATGTCGTTGGCGACGTTGACCCACGCCTCGGGACTGCTCGCTAGTCCGTGCAGCATCAGAACGATGCGCCGGTCCGGGTCGAAGGGCTGCATCATGTAAATGCGCGGACGGTCGATGCCCCGCGTGCGGCCGAGCAGAGAACGCAAGGACTGCCTGGCAAAGCCCGAGCGGGCGAGCCAGATGCCGTAGCCCGCACTGAAGTTGGCGGCGAGCGGCACGGTCTGGCCGTTCAGCTCTACGCTCTCTACGCGATACGGATCGTAGGCGGAAAAGACCACGTCGTGCGAATCGAGCACTTGCTCTAGCGTGCCATCGCCAAACGACAGCAGTGCGGTGACGCTCGGCGAAGGCATTTCGTTGAACGGACGCGCGCCGGGGGCGAGCCAGATAGTGGCGGCCTCGTTCGAATTCCCGTTGCCTTCGGCCGTTGGCGCGCTGCTTGTTGTGCTGTTTTCGTCGCTGTTGTTCGTCTCGCTGGCCGGGTCGGGCGCCGCGGGTTGCGTGACGGCGACCAGTTCCGCGCCCAGGCCGTCGCGGCGATAGGTGTTACGCAGTCCCGCGAATGACAGCCCCGCGGCCGGAATGACTTCGCTGAGTTCGCGTACGCCCTCGGGCAGCCGGACTTCTCTCAGGTCGATGCGGATGGTCCAGCCTGCTATGAACTGTTTTTTCGGATCGCGGTTGCGGGTGTTCGTTTCATGCGCGCCACGCAGGAACAGCGCGCCGGCGAGTTCCTGGACCGCATAGTTGTAGTAGTCGCGAACCTGTGTCTGGCGGTCCTCGAATGCGCGCTCGCCAGCCGTGCGTTGACCGAGGAACAGAAAGGCGTACGCGTATCGCGCGGTCTTGAGCCACGAATCGAATTGCGCGTCGCCCCAGGGGT
Source organism: Paraburkholderia sp. J7 (assembly GCF_905220155.1). Classification (NCBI taxonomy): domain Bacteria; kingdom Pseudomonadati; phylum Pseudomonadota; class Betaproteobacteria; order Burkholderiales; family Burkholderiaceae; genus Paraburkholderia; species Paraburkholderia sp. J7. The sequence goes on from NZ_CAJMYZ010000016.1 coordinate 27,114, forward strand.
TGCCGGCAGGCGGCGTTTGCGCAAGCGCCATCTGGAGCGATAACTCGGCCAGGCTGGCGAGACGCTGGTCGGTATTGAGCCCGCCCACGGTTGCGATCGTGTCGATACACGCTTGCGGTGCGTTCCGGCATGCACTTTCGTCCAGGGCCGCAACGCGCAACGTGGCTTGTGTCGCCGTACTCAACTGGCCGGTCGAGAGAATATCTCCGCGGCGCATGGCAAAGTACTGCTGCGGGCCGAGCGAGTTCACGCGCACCATCGCGCAACCGGACAGCAGCGCGGCGACGAGAATGACCGAAAACTGGGCCAACACACGGGCCACCTGCGGGCAACGCGGCATGCGGGACGAGTAAGGGCGCGTCATGAAGGATCCAGGCCAATCGCGCGGGCGCGCACAAGCGTGTGGCGAAATGAGGGACGGCGCGGCGCTGTGGCCATCAGGTCGATGTATACCAGCCTGATGCGGATTGCGTTCGCGCGGTGATCCGCGGCGCGCAGGTATGTGCTCTCCCGGGTTGACTGGCGAGCCCGGCATCAACAGACTCTAGTCACCCTCGATCCACAAGGGAGCGAACTTGGCCAACCCGGATCTTGTTGAAAGCGAGCCGAAGGGCGTGCACGTCGTCGCTGCGCAGGCGAGCCCGTGCGACAAGCTCGTGATCCGCACGCAGCCCACCACAGTCGACCGTCCGTGCCAGCGCAAACGTCTCGCGCTCGCGGCGACGATTCTGGGTTCGAGCATGGCGTTCATCGACGGCTCGGTCGTCAATGTCGCCCTGCCGTCCATTCAGGGCGAACTCGCTGCGAGCGTTGCGGCGATGCAATGGGTCGTCAACGCGTATCTGCTCTTTCTCGGGTCCCTCGTGCTGGTCGGCGGCTCGATGGGGGACAAGCTTGGCCGCCGCACGGTGTTTATCGCGGGCATTGCGCTTTTCACGCTGGCGTCGGCTGCTTGCGGACTGGCGCCGAATGCGGGCGCACTGATCGCCGCGCGCGCGGTGCAAGGCATAGGCGCGGCACTGCTCGTCCCCAGCAGTCTCGCGATCATCGGCGCGGTGTTCGACGACGCCGCGCGCGGACGGGCAATCGGCACCTGGGCGGGCGTGGGCGCGATCACGTCGGCGGTGGGGCCCGTGGCGGGCGGCTGGCTCGTCGACGCGCTTTCGTGGCGCGCGATCTTTTTCCTGAATGTCCCGCTCGCCGCGATAACGATCGCGCTCGCCGTATCGTCGGTGCCCAACAGCCACCGGCTCGATGCGCCTCGGCAGCTCGACTGGCCCGGCTCGCTGGCCGCGGCAGGAGGCCTCGGTGCACTCACGTTCGGGCTGACCGAGGCGTCGGCGCGAGGCTTCCAGCATCCGCTCGTATTGGGCGCGATAGGTGTTGGCGTGCTCGTGCTCGCCGCATTCGTCGTGATCGAAGCACACAGCGCCAGCCCCATGATGCCGCTCGACGTGTTCCGCTCACGCGATTTCACCGGCGCGAATCTCGTTACCCTGCTGCTTTACTTCGGGCTCGGCGGCGCATTCTTCTTCCTGCCGTTCACGCTGATCCGCGCACATGGCTACACCGCGACCGAAGCGGGCGCGGCGCTGCTGCCGGTGCCTGTGATCATCGGCTTGCTATCGCGCTTCACCGGCGGATTGACGAGCCGTTTCGGCTCACGCGCGTTGCTGACCGTGGGGCCGGGCGTCGCCGGAATCGGCTTCGCGCTCCTGGCATTGCCATTCGTGCGCGGCGGCTACTGGACCGGATTTTTCCCGGCGCTCGCGGTGCTTGGGCTCGGCATGACGATTACCGTCGCGCCGCTCACTACTACCGTCATGGGCTCGGTGTCGAACGAGCGCACTGGCGTCGCCTCGGGCATCAACAATGCCGTTGCGCGCGTGGCGAGCCTGCTGGCGGTTGCGGTGCTTGGCATCGTGTTCGTGTGGTCGCATCACGCGGCGCTATCGGCGCGGCTCGACGCGTTGCACGTGCCGCACGACGCGCGTGAGACGAGGCAGTTGCTGGAGCCTGACGCGCGAGGGGGAATGCCATCGCGCGGCGCCCATGGGCAGCACGAGATGCTGATGGCGCGTGCAGAAGCGGACGCCCTGATCGATGCGCTGCGCGCTGTCGCCGTTGTGTCGGCCGCGTGCGCGTTCGCTGGCGCCGGGATTGCTGCGGCAGCCATCCAGCCGCGCAAACGCGCTGCAAACGTTTGCAGCTGAAATATTTCGCAAAATTACACACGGCACGTACATTTCGCGAATCGCGGTGGGCTATACACGCGCTAAATAAAAATGACAACGACTGAATTCAGGTTTCAAATTCGGGCAAATCGAAACGAACAGCAGCACGACAACATTATCTCGTGCACCGTGGCGGGCGCAAAAACGCCCGTGCCATGCGAGCGGCCTTAAGTCTTACGTGCCCCATTTTATGCGCAAACGTTTTCGTATTTGATCTGTCGCGCAGGCGTGACAAATTCAATGATGCAGGCCAATTAAAAAATAAACACGGCGGGAATAATACGTATAATCCGCCGCGCGTCTCAGTTGATCCGACGTTCTTCCGGAATCACCAGCAAGAATTGCCTGCGCTTAACGCCGGTCACCGCCCGGATGGTGATGAGGTTGCTTGCGCAAGTTTTGTTGACCCTATGCGCCTTCTTTCCGGGCGCATGAATATGTGATGAATTCCATGCCAGCACCGCAATGGCGTCCGTTCGTGTCGTTCCTCACGCAAGAGTTGACGCAGAACCTGACGCCCAGGTTTCTGACCCAGCTCATGCGTGCTGCTGGCGGCCAGTTCGCCCGTCAATATGCGCTTGCCGAGGCGCTCACCGTGGCCGCGATGCGCGACGCCATGAATCAGGTTTGGGGCGAGCTGGACTGGGGGCAGGTCGAGATACGCGAGGCTCAGGACTGGCTGGTGCTCACGCATTACCACGCGCCGCTCAAGGTCGTATTCGGCGCGGAGAACGTGGCTTGGGCCGGCGCTTTCCTCGAGGGGGCCTATGAAGCATGGATGCACCAGCTGGGCGCCGATGCGCAGTTGCGCATGACCACGGCAGGCCCTGCGGATGCCTCGGGAACGATGGTTTTCCTGTTCGGTAAGTAGAAGTCGGCAGGTCAGTAAAAAACACAAAACGTGCTGCGCGCGTCACGCGCCTTCGTAGACGGCACAACGAATACTACGGGGTCGGGGCATGAGCAGTGCATCGGACATTGCGAATCTTTTCGAGGTAGCGAACGCAAGCCCTTTTCAGTACCAGGAAGTGGAAAGGGCGGAGCAGATGCAAGGCCTGCGTGGGCGCTGGTCCACGCTGAACGCGGCGGAGCCGGATACCGTCGCGCCCGCGCCAATGGCGCTGCAGGGCGGCGCCGCCGATTCGGCCGAAGTTCCCGCTGCGGCCGCCACGCCCGATACGGCCGATATTCCCGATACTCACGAAACGGTCGATACGGCCGATACGCGCGAAACGGCCGCCACGCCCGATACGTCACCCGACGCGCCCCAGCCGCCGCAGCCGGTCGCGTGCACCATTTCCGCTGCCGCTTCAGAACCTCCCCCGGTTGATCAGGCTGAACCCGAGCAGCCTGTCGTTCAACTTACGCCCGAGCCTGTCGTCGCCGTGCAGCAGTCTGCCGCGCTGAGCAGTGTGTTTGCGCGCCTCATGGAACGCAATGAGCCTCGCGCCGATGTCGCAGCACGCGGGGCGCCATGATCTTCAAACGCAAATCGATGCAGCCGCAACGACCACCCGCCGGTGCGGGACAAAGCGACGATGCGGGAGACTGGGACGACACACTGCTGGAAGTGGGGGCGTCGCTGCTCGCGTCGCGCTGGTCGCGCGTGCTCGTAACGCTGGTGGCCGTGCTGCTGTTCACGTCCGCCATGACGGTGCACCTCGCGCTGTCGAAACAGTGGGTGTTCGCCATCCTTTGCATGGGTGTGGCGCTTGCGCTGAGCCGCATTCGCGGCCGTGTGCTCACGGTGTCGCTGGTGGCGTTGTCGGTGTTCATCTCGTTGCGCTACCTGTACTGGCGCGTCACGCAGACGCTGTCCTTCACCAACTCGCTGGACAGGACCTTCGGTTATCTGCTGCTGCTAGCCGAAGGCTACGCGGTGCTCATGCTGTTGTGCAGCTACTTCCAGACGCTCTGGCCGCTGCATCGACGGCCTGCGCCGCTGCCCGCCGATACCTCGACGTGGCCCACGGTGGACGTGTATATCCCCACCTACAACGAACCGCTCGAAGTGGTGCGGCAGTCGGTGCTGGCCGCGACGCTGCTCGACTGGCCGGCCGACAAGTTGCGCGTCTACCTGCTCGACGACGGCCGTCGTGACGAATTCCGCGCATTCTGCGAACAGGCCGGCGTGGACTATCTGACGCGGCCCGACAACGCGCATGCCAAAGCGGGCAACCTCAACGCGGCGCTGCCGAAGACGAGCGGCGAGTTCATCGCCGTGTTCGACTGCGACCACGTCACCACGCGCTCGTTTCTGCAGGTCTGCATGGGCTGGTTCCTGAAAGATCCGAAGATGGCGATGGTGCAGACGCCGCACGTGTTCTATTCGCCCGATCCGTTCGAGCGCAACCTCGAAACCTACCGGAAGGTGCCCAACGAGGGCGACCTGTTCTATGGCGTGCTGCAAAACGGCAACGATCTCTGGAACGCCGCGTTTTTCTGCGGTTCCTGCGCGGTGCTGCGACGCTCCGCGCTCAACGAGGTCGGCGGCGTGGCGACCGAAAGCGTCACGGAAGACGCGCTCACCGCGCTCAAGATGAGCATGAAGGGCTACAACACGGGCTACCTCGCCATTCCGCAGGCGGCGGGTCTCGCCACCGAGAGCCTGGGCCGGCACATCGGCCAACGCATTCGCTGGGCGCGCGGCATGGCGGAAATCTTCCGCCAGTTCAATCCGCTGTTGATCTCGGGGCTGACGATTCCACAGCGCCTGTGCTACCTGAGCGCGATGATGCACTTCTTCTTCGGGCTGCCGCGCATCGTGTTTCTGATCACGCCCATGGCCTACCTGTTCTTCGGCGCGCACGTCTTTCACGCGTCGGCGCTCATGGTGCTGGCCTACGTCGTCCCGCATCTCGTGATTTCGAGCATCGGCGCTTCGCGCATTCAAGGACGCTTTCGCCATTCGTTCTGGAGCGAAGTCTACGAAACGGTGCTCGCGTGGTATGTGATGCTGCCCGCGCTCCAGGCCGTGCTGCGTCCCGGCAGCCGCGGCTTCAACGTGACCTCCAAAGGTGGCGTGATCCGGCAGTCCTTCCTGGATTGGGCGATGGCGCGGCCCTATATCGTCTTGCTGCTCATCAACCTCGCCGGGTTCGCGGTGGGTGTGGCGGGATTGATCCGCAGCCCCGGCTGGCCCGAGGCGATGAGTATTTTGTTCAACCTGGTCTGGGTGACCTACAACGTCATGAACCTGAGCGCGGCGGCAGGCGTGGCGGCCGAGTCGAAACAGCTTCGCCTCACGCCGCGCGTGCAGATCGAGTTGCCCGCCGCGCTGCGTCTGGCCAACGGGTGTCGCGTCACGTGCCAGACCAGCGACTATTCGCAAGGCGGCCTGGGACTGGTGCTGCCCGAGGACGCGCCACTGCCGCAGCGCGGCGAGCGCGTCATGGTCTCGGTGTTTCGCGACGACTACGAGGGCAAGTTCCCCGCCGAGGTCCAGGTGTGCCGCGGCCGCACCGTGGGCGTGAGTTTCCCGGCCCTGACGATCAATCAGGAACGCGACCTGATGCGCGTGACGTTCTCGCGCGCCGACAGCTGGATTGGCTCCTGGGGCCGCTATCGCCGCGACCGGCCGCTGCGCAGCCTGTTCGAGGTGCTCGGCGTCGGCATGCGCGGGCTCAAGGAGTTGGCCCGCCATCTGTTGATGGGCGGACGCGAGCGTTTCGCACGCTCGGCCGAGGCGCAGGCGAACGAGTTGGGATCGAAGCAATCGTGAGCCACGCCTATTTGTTGCCTTTGCGCGCGCTCGCGTGCACGCGCCGGTTGGCGCCGCGGTGGGCTTCGGTGCTCGCCGGTCTCGCGCTCGGCGCCAACGTTGCGCTGGCCGCGAGTTTGCCCGCCGCGCCCGCCGTGCCGGGCGCAGCGGCGCCTGCGTTCGCTTCGCAGGCCGTGGCGTCCGCGGCGCCGGCATCGCCCGAGGCCGGGCAGCCAGCCGCCGCCGACTCGGCCAACACCTATACCTATCGCATTCCGCTACTACGGCAAAACGCGGCGCAGGGGCTGACCTTGCTCGGCGAGGACGCGTATGGCGGGATGGACTTCGGTTTGCGCCGCGACGAGCGCGTGGTCAGCGCGCGGCTCGTGCTCGACTATCGCTATTCGCCCACGCTGCTCCCCACGCTCTCGCACCTCAATGTGCTGGTCAACAGCGTGGTGGGGGCGACGATTGCGCTGCCCGAGCCTGCGCCGCGCACGTCGACGCAAGTGACGGTGGACCTGCCGGTGTCGCTGCTCACCGAGTTCAACCATCTGAACCTCGAGTTGATTGCGCACAGCAAGGCGAGCGATCAGGGCAATGACCCGCTGAGTCCCGACTTGTGGCTGAAGGCCGGCCCGCAGAGCGCGCTCGAACTGACCGTCGCGCCCGCAGCGCTCGCTGGCGACCTGTCGCAACTGCCCGCACCGTTCTTCGACGTGCGCGACGTGCGCAGGCTCAGCCTGCCCATCGTGATGCCGCGCACGCCGGGAACCGGCCGCCTCGAATCTGCGGGGATCGTCGCCTCGTGGCTGGGCGCGCAGGCGGGTTATCGCGGCTCGCACTTTTCCGCGAGTCTCGGCGCGCTGCCCGCGCATGGCCATGCCGTCGTGCTGGCGCTGCGCGACGAGTTGCCGGGCCTCGGCGTGGCCCCGGCCGCGCTGGACGGCCCGAGCGGTCCGGCGCTCGCGATCGTGTCCAACCCCAACGACCCCAACGGCAAATTGCTGCTGGTCACGGGCCGCGACGAGCCGCAACTGCGCACGGCGGCGATGGCGCTGGTGCTCGGCGCGAAGACGCTGGCCGGCCCTCAGGTCCGCATCGATGGCCCGGTTGACGCGGCGCCGCGCAAGCCTTTCGACGCACCGAACTGGGTGCCGGGCGACCGGCCGGTGGAACTGGGCGAGCTGCTGCCGGCGGACCGTTTCACGATCCAGGGCTTTCGCCCCGGCGCGATCGATGTGGACCTGCGTCTGCCGCCGGGCCTGTTCGGTTTCAACAACGCTGGTGCAGTGCTGAATCTGCGCTATCGCTATACGGCGCGCCCGGCGTCCCGGCATTCGGAGCTGCACGTGCTGGCGGGCAATACGCCGCTCGCTGCCTTGCCGCTGCCTGGCGACGCGTCGGACGGCCATGCCGTGATTCGTATTCCTACGTATTTGCTGCCGCCGTTGACGACGCTGCAATTCGACTATCGCTACGAAGCCGTCAAGACGAAGGACCAATGGCAGGACGTGCCGGGCGGCCCGCTGCTGAGCGCCATTGATCCGACTTCGACGATCGACATTTCGCAGTTGCCGCGTTACACGGCCATGCCCGATCTGGGTGCTTTCACCAACGCGGGCTTTCCGTTCACGCGCCTCGCCGATCTGTCCGAAACCGCTGTGATCCTGCCGGCACAGCCGGTCGCGGACGACTATGGCGCGTATCTGACGCTGATGGGCAGCATGGGGCAGGCCACCGGTTATCCGGTGCTGGGCGTGACAGTAGGCAATGCGTCGCAGGTTCAAACGCTGCGCAACAAGGATCTGCTCGTGCTGGCTTCGGGCGACAACCAGCCCTTGCTCACGACCTGGCGCGGCGAGCTGCCGCGCGGGTTCTTCGCGCCGGACGCGACGCCGGGCAACGGGTTCGCCAGGTGGTGGGACAAGCTGACCGGCGGCCAGGCGCAGGCCAGACGCGAAGCCGATATTGCCGCGCTCTATCGCAGCGACGACGACGACGGCATGGTGGCCGGGTTCGAGTCGCCGCTGGCGCACGGCCGCAGCGTGGTGCTCGTATCGGGCAATACGCCGCGCGGGCTCAGTGCGGTCGTGGACGCGCTGCAAACGCGCCATTACCGCGTCGACGACACGATCGGCGGCAGCCTCGTGGTGGTGAACGACGGCATCCTCACCACGCTGAACAAGGATCAGAGCTATTTCATCGGGTCCTTGCCGTTCCGGCTCGCTGTCGAGTGGTTCTTCGCGAGCCACATCGTGCTGCTGCTCGTGTCGACGCTCGTGAGCGTCGTGCTCATCGGTCTGCTCGGCGGCGTGCTGCTGCATCGGCGTGCCCTGAGCCGCCTGAACCTGGACATCCCCCAGACATCGCAACGTGAAGAAGGACGACGAGGTTCTCATGTTTAAAAGACGGCCTGCTATCTCCCGGGCACGCCTCGCGCGTTGCATGATCGTTCAGCCCGCATTGCTGCTCGGCTGCGTCTTCGCCTCGGCGGCGCACGCCCAGGGCGCGGCAGGCGGCAATGCCGCAAGCAACGCACAGGCGCAGCCCGCCGCGGCAACCGTGGCAGCAGCGGCAACGCCATCGTCGTCGGCGGCATCGTCGACCGTGACCTGGTCGTTGCGGCAACTGGGTGCGCAATACGCGCTCAACCTGCGCGGTGTCGACGGCAGCAATACGCTGCCGGTCGGCGTGCGCGACGATCAGGTCGTGAGCGGTGCGCGCCTTAACCTGCGCTATGCGTATTCGCCGGCGCTGCTGCCCGATGTCTCGCACATCAACGTGCTCGTGAACGACCAGGTGGCGGCGTCGATCGCGGTGCCAAAGGACACGGCCGGCACTAGCCTGCAGCGCACGATTACGCTGCCGGCGTATCTGTTCACCTCGAACAGCAAGTTGCGTCTGCAACTGATCGGCCACTACACCACGCAATGCGAAGACCCGTTGCATTCGAGCCTGTGGGCCAACATCAGCAACGAAAGCACGCTGAGCCTCGACACGCAGCCGCTCGCGCAGGCCAACGATCTGGCGCGCCTGCCGAAGCCGTTCTTCGACGGCCAGGACATCCGCCGGCTGACGCTGCCGGTCGTGTTCGCAGGCAACCCCGACGCGGCCGCGCTGGAGGCGGCCGGCGCCGTGTCGTCGTGGTTCGGCGCACTGGCGAGCTATCGCGGCGCGGACTTCCCGGTGTCGCTCTCCACGGTGCCCGCGCAGGGCAACGCGGTCGTCATCGTCGAGGGCGCGCAGCAGGCGGCGCTCGCGGGCGCACCGCTGCAGGGCCCGACCATCGCCATCGTCGGCAACCCGAACGATGCGAACGGCAAGCTGCTGCTCGTCATGGGCCGCGACGGCAAGGAACTCAAGCAGGCGGCCGATGCCCTGGTCACGGGTAGCCAGACGCTGTCGGGCGCAAGCGCGCTCATCACGCATTTCGCCGATCTCGCGCCGCGCAAGCCCTACGACGCGCCGCGCTGGCTGCGCACCGATCGCCCCGTGTCGTTCGGTGAACTGATCGACACCAAACAGTTGAGCGTGTCGGGCTACAGTCCCGACCTCATCCGCATCAGCACGCGCGTGCCGCCCGACCTGTTCGGCTGGCACGCGCCCAACGTGCCGATCGACCTGCATTACCGCTACACACCGCAGCCCTATATGGTCAATTCGTCGCTGCTCTTCAGCGTCAGCGACCAGTTCATGAAGTCGATCCCGCTGCTGCCGCTCGAGCGCCTCGAAGGCGGCGACAAGCTGCGTGCCGAAGTGCTGCCCGACAGCAGCCTGCCGCGCCAGGCGAAGCTGGAAGTGCCGCTCGAGACGCTCCTGCAGCCGAACACGCAGCTGCAGTTCCGCTACATGTACGACTACATCAAGCAGGGCGAGTGCCGCGACATCATCATCGACAACGTGCGCGGCGCGATCGATCCCGAATCGACGATCGATCTCTCGACCTATCCGCACTACATCGCCATGCCGAATCTGGCCGCCTTCGCGCAGGCGGGTTTCCCGTTCACGCGCATGGCCGATCTGTCCGACACGGACGTGGTGCTCGGCGCCAATGCGGGGCCGCAGGAATACAGCACGTACCTGGCCGTGATGGGCCGCATGGGCGACTCGACCGGCTATCCGGCGCGCGGCGTGACCGTGCTGCGCGGGCAGCGGATCGACGCCATGCCGACGGCGAAGGACCTGCTCGTGATCGCCACGGGCGCCGATCAGGCGTGGCTCAAGGACTGGGCGCCGTACATGCCCGCAGCCTATGACCACGGCGCGCAGTTCTCGCTCTCGGATCTGCCGGGCCGCGTGCGCGGATGGTTCCACGCCAACCCGCGTCTCGACACGGCGCCTGGCCGCCTCTCGCTCGCCTGGACAGGGCCTGGCGTGAGCGCCGTGCTGGCGGGTTTCGAGTCGCCGAAGGCAACGGGCCGCAGCGTGGTCATGCTGGTCAGCAACCAGCCCGAGGGTCTCAAGGATGCGGTTGCGGCGCTGCTGGGCGTGCCGAACTACGACAAGCAGCCCATCCAGGGCAGCCTCGTGTCGATTCGCGGCCAGGAAGTCGATTCGCTCGTGGGCGAGCACACCTACTACGTCGGGCATCTCGGCCTTTGGCGCGGCCTCGACTGGTGGCTGGCTTCGTTCGGCCTCTCGCTGGCCTCGCTGCTCAGGGCGCTCGGTGCTGTCGCGCTCGTGCTGCTCGCAGCGCTCGGGTTCGTCGCCTTGCGGCGCCGTCAGGCACGGCGCGATGCCGCGGCCGAGGAACGGCTGCGCGCGAGGCAGCACGCGCAACAATAATCAGGAAACCTTCATGTTAGTCAGCCGCAGCCAGGCTTGTGTTCTGGGTTTGTTGCTCACCTCGGTCAGCCACCCCGCGTGGGCGCAGGACACCAGTTCCAGAATGCTGCTGGAGCAGGGCCGCTATTGGCAGGCGCATGACAAGCCCGATCTGGCCGCGCAGTCATGGTCGAAACTGCTGCTGACCGACCCGAAGCAGCCCGAAGGCCTGTATGGCATGGGGTCGATCGCCGTCGGCAAGAAGCAGTTTTCGGTCGCCAACGACTATCTGGCACGACTGCGCGCCGCGGCGCCCGACAGCCGCTACGTGCCGCTGCTCGAGCAGGACTTGCGTCTTGCCGTGGAGCCCGGCAAGTCCACGTTCGCCAAGGCACGGCAGATGGCGCAGGACGCGGTCAACCAGAACGACCCGAAGGCGCTGGCGGCGGCGATGGCGCAATACGACAAGGCCTTGGGCGGCAAGCCGCCGCAAGGCAGCGTGGCGCGCGAGTACTACACCTTCCTCGGCTATACGGAGGGTGGTGTGGACCCGGCCATTCAGGGCTTGACGCGCCTGGACGCGCAAACGCCCAACGATCCGTACACCCTGTTGGCGCTGGCCCAGCATCAGGTGCGCGACGAACGCGAGCGCGCGGCCGGCGTCGCCTTGCTGGAAAAGCTGGCCGCGCGGCCGGACATCGGCGGCGCGGCCACGGAAGCCTGGCGCTCCGTGCTGACCTGGGTCACGCCCACGCCGAAGAACCGGTCGTGGTTCGAGGACTATCTGAAGCTGCATCCCGATGACGACGAGATCCGTCATCAACTGCTCTCGCCGCGCGCGCCGGGCGCCGCCGCCGTGCCGGTCATGGACCCGCGCCTCACGCGCGGCTTCGCGGCGTTCAAGGCGGGCGACATCACGACCGCCGAGCAGTCGTTCACCGACGTGTTGCGCGACAAACCGAACGACACCGACGCGCTCGGCGGCCTGGGTCTGGTGCGCATGCAGCAGGGCGACCTCGCGCAGGCGCAGACGCTGCTCGCGCGCGCCGTCGCGCGTCCGGGCGCCGGCGCCAACTGGAACAAGGCGCTCGCTTCGGCGCGCTATTGGCTGCTCGTGAATCAGGCCGAAGGCGCGCAAAGCGTGGGCGACTACGCCGCCGCGCGCGGCAAGCTCGACCAGGCGCTGCGCATGGACCCGGCCGAACCGGGCGGGCGCAACGCATCGGCCCGCCTGTATGCGGCGCAGGGCGATCTCGCCCATGCAGAAAAGGTCTATCGGGAGGTGCTGGCGGCACACCCGAACAACCGCGAAGCGGTGAGCGGGCTCGTCGATATCCTCGCCGCAACGGGGCGCGCCGACGAGGCCCAGAAGTGGGTCGACGGCATGTCGCCCGAGCAGCAGGCCGGCATCGGCGGCCTCGATCGTCTGCGCGCGGCAGTCGCTTCCGGGCGTGCCGACGCCGCAGAGCAGCGCGGCGATCTGGACGCGGCGCACCGCATCCTCGAAGACGCGCAGCGCGCCGATCCCGACAATCCGTGGCTCCGTCTGGAACTGGCGCGCTTCGAACTGAGGCAGGGCCATGCCGACGAGGCGCGTGAACTTGTCGATGGCCTGCTCGCGTCGAACCCGGACAATCCTGACGCCCTCTACGCGAGCGCGCTGCTGGCGATGCAAATGGGCGACTGGACGCGCGCGCAGGACACGATGGCGCGCATCCCCGCTGCCGCGCGCACGCCGAACATGGTCGCGACGGCGCAGCAGATCGATTTCCAGGCGGTGGCGGCGCAAGCCTCGCAACTGGCGCGCGACGGCAATCTCGACGACGCGCGCAACATGCTGGCGCGGCTCGAAGCGTCGGCGGGCAAGGACCCGGCACGGGTGAGCGCGCTCGCCCAGGCCTGGGTGGACGCCGGGAACTTGCCGCGCGCCATGGCCCTGATGCACGGGCTGATGCTTGATTCGACCACGAGCGGCGTGAAGGGCGGCGGTCCCGATGTGCAACTGGCCTATGCGGGCCTGCTGCTCAAGACCGGCCAGAACGTTCAGGCCCAGGAAGTGATGCGCGGATTGCAGGCCGTGACGCTGACCGCGGACCAGCGCCGTCAGCTCGACGATCTGAATTACCTGTACGCCGTGCGCCTCGCCGAACAGCAGCGCCAGCAAGGCGATCTTGCGCAGGCTTACGACACGCTCGCGCCGGTGCTCGCGAAACGGCCCAACGACAGCCTGGCCAACGCCGCGCTCGCGCGCATGTATGCCGCCGACGGCCAGTACGGCAAAGCGCTGTCGCTCTATCGGAAGGCGCTCGCGAACGACCCCGACAATCCGGGGCTGCAACTGGGCGTGGCGATGACGGCGGTGCAGGCCGGCAAGGGCGGCGTGGCGGACGCAGCCTTGAAACAGGCCATTGCGAAGGCGCCGAACGATCCTGACGTGCTGGCGGGCGCCGCGCGCATTTATGTCATGCAGGGCAAGACGCGCGAGGCGCAGTCGCTGCTGGTGAGGGCCATCGCCGCCAAGGAGCAGCGGCTCGGCGTGCAGGCGCAAGGTGTCCATGTGGCGGGCAATCCCTTCGTGCACGACGATGATCGCCGCCGCCGTGCGGCTCGCGACAATCGCCGGAGCGCGGCCAATGCGTTCGCGGCACAAGGTACCGCAGGCACCGCGGGCACCGTGTCCGATGGCGCGCTCGCGAATGATGCGGCAACGATGCCCGGCCTCGCGTCAACAACGGCGTCCACGGCGTCCACGGCCGCGGGCGAGCGTTCGCCGGTGCGTGCGTCCGCGCTGCCTTCGGTGGCCGGCACGCCGATCGGCGAACGGGCGCCGCAGGACGCGGTGGCCACGAGCGCGCCCCAGGAGGGCGCCATTTCGCTCGACGACATGCGCAACGAACTCGACGATATCCGCTCGGAGCGTTCGCCGGAAATTCGCGGCGGCCTGTTCGTCGCGTCGAACAACAGCGCCGGCGGGACCTCGCAACTGACGAACGTGCAGCAGCCGCTCGAAGCCTTGCTGCCGGCCGGCAACGGCAAGCTGTCGTTGCGCGTGACGCCGGTCGAGCTCGAAGGCGGCACGCTCGGCACCGATGTCTACAGCAGCAGCCAGTTCGGCGGCGGGCCGGTGGCGGCGCAGGCGCAGAAAGACGGCACGGTCGCGGCTCCCGGCGCGCAGAGCGCCTATGGCGTTGGTCTCGGCGTGGGCTACGAGACGCGCAAGTGGGCGTTCGACATCGGCACGACGCCTTTGGGTTTCCAGTACACCAATGTGGTCGGCGGCGCGTCGTTCAAGGGCAGCATCGGCGCGAAAGACGGCGGCTGGTTCAACGCGGGCGTGTCGCGTCGGGCCGTGACCGACAGCATTACGTCGTTCGCCGGTTCGACCGATGCGCGCTCGGGCCTGAGCTGGGGCGGCGTGACCGCCACGGGGCTGCATGGAGCGATCGGCCTCGACAATCAGGACTACGGTTTCTACGGCTACGGTTCCTTGAAGTACCTGGACGGCCATAACGTCCAGTCCAACGAGGGCGCGGAAGTCGGCGCGGGCACGTACTGGTACCTGCTTCGCAGTGCCAACACCATGCTGACCGTCGGCATGAACCTGAGCGGCGAGTTCTACCGCCACAACGAAAACAACTTCACCTACGGCAACGGCGGCTATTTCAGTCCGCAGCGCTTCTATGCGTTCACCGTGCCGGTCACCTGGGCGCAGCGCTCGGATCGCTGGACCTACAAGCTGCAAGGGTCCGCAGGGCTGCAGTACTACCACGAGGCCGGCGCGCCGTATTTCCCGACCGACAGCACGCTGCAGTCGGCGGCCGAATCGGCGGCTTCGACCCTTGACTTGAGCGATGGCGCGGTTCATCCCGCGCAGTCCAAAACCGGTATCGGCTACAACCTGCTGGCCGCGGCGGAATACCGCTTCAGCAATCACCTCACGGGCGGCGCGTCCGTGGGGGCCAACAACGCGTCCAGTTACCGCCAGTGGGTGGCCGGACTGTATCTGCGCTTTAGCTTCGCACCGCAAACGAAGTCGCTGGACATGCCGGTCATGCCTTACCAGTCGCATTACAACGATCAGTAGCCCGATCGATTCGACGATCGATCGTTTTTCAGGAGTCACAGATTCATGCTTGCTTCCGTACTTGCAGGTCTCAGCATTCTCATGATTGGCGATAGCCATTTGAGCGAGCCCGGTTATCTCATCGACACGTTGCAGGACCAGCTGATCGCCGCCGGCGCACAGGTGCATACCTACGGCGTGTGCGGCAGTGCGCCGGGCGACTGGGTGAAGTCGGTGCCCGGCACCTGCGGCGGGGCCACGCGTAACGGCAAGTCGCCGCTCGTCGTCGATCACAACGCGAAGACCCAGCCGATCGATCAGCTGGTCGCCGCGAACAAGGCCAACCTCGTCATCATCGTCGAAGGCGACACCATCGGCGGTTACGGCAAGGACGACTTTCCCAAGAGCTGGGCGTGGCAGCAGGTCACGGCGCTCACGCAAGACCTGGCCGCCAGCAAGACGGCGTGCGTCTGGGTCGGCCCGGCCTGGGGCACCGAGGGCGGCAAGTACCAGAAGACCTTTGCGCGCGTGAAGCAGCTCTCGTCGTTCCTTGCTACCAATGTCGCGCCGTGCCAGTACATCGACTCGCTCACGTTTTCGAAGCCGGGCGAATGGGCGACGGTCGACGGTCAGCATTTGACGACGACCGGCTACAAGTACTGGGGCGCGGACATCATGAAGGCGCTGGTCCAACTGCCGGCCGTGCAGCAGCACAAGTAAGGCGCCGCCGCCTCGCGACATCGAAAGAGTGGAAGAACAATGAAAAAAGTCCTTTTCCAGCCGCTGCGCTTCGTTTTTCGCGGCCTCGCGCTGGCCGGCCTCGCGCTGGCCGCGCAGTCCATCATTGAACCGGCCATGGCCGCCGATATCCCGCTGTACCCAACCGGGCCCGCGGAGGATGCGTCGTTCGTGCGTTTCGTCGACGGCGGATCGCAGCCGGTGGACGTGAGCTCGGCAGGCTCGAAAGCCCGCCTGACACTCAATGCCGCGAGCCCGGCCAGCCACTTTTTCCCGATCGCCGCGGGCAAGCCGGTGGCCGGAACGCTGACGGCGGGCGGCGCCCACCAGGACGTGAGCGCAACCGTGCAGCCCGGCGAGTTCGTCAGCATCGTGGCGCTCGACGGCACGCAGAAAGGCGCGCGCTCGCAGGTCGTGACGGTGCGCGAAAAACCGGACGACTTCAACGCGCTCAAGGCCTCGGTGGGCTTTTACAACCTCGATGCGCGCTGCGCCACACCCACGCTGAAGGTGCCTGGCCGCGACATCGTGCTGCTCGACGGCGTGGCCGCAGGGCAGGGCAAGCGCCGCCAGGTCAACCCGGTCGCGCTGTCGGTGCAACTGGCGTGCGGCGGCCAGCCGGTGGGCCAGCCGCTGAGTCTGGGCACGCTCGTGGCGGGACAGCGCTATACGGTGTTCCTCGTACCGGCCGGGGCGCAGTCGCGCATCTTCTTCGCGAACGACGCGGTGAGCCGCTGAGCGCATGGTCTTCGCGTCCCTCGAATTCCTGACGCTGTTTCTGCCGGCTTTTCTCGCGATCTACGTCATATCGCCCGCACGCTGGCGCAACGCGGTGCTGCTCTTTTGCAGCTGGTTCTTCTACGCCTGGTGGAGCCCGGTGTTTCTGCTGCTGTTCATTGCGCTGACCTTCTGCGGCTGGCTCGGCGGCGTGGTGATCGACAGGGCGCCGAGCCCGCGTGCGCGCGGTGGCTGGCTCGCGGTCTTCATCGTCGTGAATGTCGCGATCCTGTGCTGGTACAAGTACGCCAACATCGTGGTCGATAGCCTAGACAGCGTGCTGGCGGCGGGCCACGCGGGACCGATTCCCTGGCAGCACGTCGTGTTGCCCATCGGGCTGTCGTTTATCGTGCTGCAGTCCGTTTCGTATCTGATCGACGTGCAGCGCGGCACGGTGCCGGCGGACCGCAGCGTGATCCGCTACGGCGCCTATCAGGGAATGTTCGTACACCTGATCGCCGGGCCGATCATTCGCTACGCCTGGGTCAAGCGCGAGCTGGTGTCGCGCACGGTCGACTGGGACGCTTTCGCGGCCGGCGCGCGGCGGCTCATGGTGGGGATGAGCATGAAGGTGCTGGTGGCCGACACGCTTTCGCCCATCGTCGATGCGGTCTTCGCCATGCACGCGCCCACGCTGGCGGACGCGTGGCTTGGCTGCGGCTTCTACACGCTGCAACTGTTCTTCGATTTCGCGGGCTATAGCGCGATGGCCATCGGGTTGGGGCAGATGCTGGGCTTTCGCTTTCCCGAGAACTTCAACCATCCGTACCTCGCGAGCAGCATTCAGGACTTCTGGCGCCGCTGGCACCTGTCGCTGTCGAGCTGGATTCGCGACTATCTGTACATCCCGCTAGGCGGCAATCGCGACGGCGAATGGCAAACCTGCCGCAACCTGTTGCTGACCATGGCCATCGCGGGCCTATGGCACGGCGGCGATAGCTGGAACTTCCTGCTGTGGGGCGTCGCGCATGGTGTGGCGCTGACCGTGGCGCGCCTGTGGCGCCGCGCCGGCATGGCCGCCGTGCCGCTCTGGCTGTCGCACGTGCTGACGATGCTGTTCGTCATGCTGGCCTGGACGTTGTTCCGCGCGGTGGGCTTTCACGCGGCGCTCGCCATGTACCGAGGCCAATTCGGCCTGAACGGCATTGGCCTGAGCGACGCGACGCTCGTGCTGTTGCGGCCAGTGCATGTGCTGGCCGCTGCGCTCGGCATTGTCTGCGTGCTGCTGCCGATCTGGCAATCGCGCTGGGACCGCATGGCCGATACGTCGCTGGGAAGGCTGTGGCAAGCCGGGTGGCCGCTCGCGGGCTTTCTGCTGTCGTTCGGGTTGATCGTCGCGCGTGGCGCGGTGCCTTTTCTTTACTTCCAGTTCTGACGCCATGGACGATCCCAAGCCGCTACCGCAATTGCCTGCTACGCGCGCCGGCAAGGTCGTTGCCGTCATTCTGATGGTGTTTCTGTTCGCGGGCCTGTGCTTCAATATCCGCTTCGCCGCGACGACGGCATCGCTGTTGCCTCACGCGCTCACGCGTGCAGGCCTGCTGGACGGCGCCGTATCGAAAGAAGTCGCCGGCCGCATGGCCGATACGCCGATCGCGGCCGACGCCGCACGCATGCAGCGCGCGCTGGGCTGGCTCACTGTGGGCGATCTGGGCCCGCGCGTGCGGCAGGGCTGTCCCGGCTGGCTATTCCTGCGCGACGAACTCAACGTGTACGCCGACGGCGAGCACCATCTCGCGGCGCGCGCCGCTACGGTTGCCGCCGTACAGCGCGAACTGGCGCGCCACGGTATTGCGCTGGTCGTCGCGGTGGTGCCCGACAAGTCGCGCATCGAAGCCCAACATCTGTGCGGGCTGTATCGGCCTGCATCGCTGGGAGCGCGGCTTTCTGACTGGACATCGCGTCTGGCCGCCGAAGGCGTGCCGGTGGTCGACCTCGCTTCAGCGCTGCGCAGCGTGCCGGGCGACGCGTTCTTCCGGACCGACACCCACTGGACCCAGGACGGCGCGGGCGCTGCGGCGCAGGCGCTCGCGCAGCATATACGGGCGATGGGCGAGCCGCTGGGTTCAGGCGTTTCGAGCCAGCCCGGCTACCGTGTCGCCGGCAAGCCGGCCGCCCGTCGGCCCGGCGATCTCGTACGACTGGCCGGGCTCGATGCGTTGCCGGTGTCGTGGCAACCGAGAGCGGAGATCGTGGCCGGCCGCGATTACCTTCACGTAGCCCAGGCGGCTGCGTCGGCGGACGATCTGTTCGGCGATGCCGACCTGCCGGCCATCGCGGTGATCGGCACATCGTATTCGACGACGTCCGATTTCGTGCCCCAACTGGCGTTGGCGTTAGGCAAGGGTGTGGGGAACTTCGCGCGCGAGGGCGGCAAGTTCGGCGGCTCGGCGCGCGCTTATTTCACTAGCGCCGCGTATGCGCAGACGCCGCCCAAACTGATCGTTTGGGAACTGGACGAACGGGATTTGCAGGCGCCGCTCGAAGCGGAAGATGATGTTGTCGTGCCGAAATCCGGAGCGGTGGGTACGGTGGCTTCGCGTTGAGGCTTTCACGGCCAGGTGCAGTTGGCGCCAGTGGCCGTTGAGCTTGATGTAGGTTTCGTCCTTCAGCTTTTGCCGGCCGGGCGCTTGCGCTGCCGAGTGAACGCTTCCAACACCGGCAGCCGTTTCAGCGCCAACCCATGGGCCGTCGAATGGTCCACTGACAGCACACGTTCCGACGCCTGTCGATGCACTGCGCCAACAATCACATGCCGTTGGAGTGGCAGTGTGCCTGGAGGCGTCGGGCGGCGCGCTTCTAAGCTTTCAGCAGCTCCGCGGCAAAAGAATTGGCATGCGCTACGGCCTTTTGCGCGTCAGGAAATACGCCGAGCTGTTCCCAGCGCTCTTCGACCGCGTAGGTACCTTTTTTCGCGAGCGCGCGCTGCACGCGCAATTGCGCCGCGTAGCGGCCATCTTCCAATGGCTGAGCGCTCGCAATGATCTTGTGCGGAGGGCTGGATCGTTCTGGCTGAACCAACTCGACAGGCCCCTCGGGCGCGCCGATATCCTTCAACTCGTTCCTGGCGTGGCAGTCCGGGCAGTAGAAGCACCACCCCGCGTCCTCGTGACTGGCTCTGACCTGCCCGCGAGCCAGCACGGCACGGCATTCAACGTTTTCGCAGATGAACGGCATCGCAGTCTCCGGAGTTGTTTGGAGAAAAGCCTAGCACGTCCTTCGTTGACCAACCATTGGCAATGTTGCCGTGCCCGACGCTCGGGAAAACCCTCGGCCGCACGCGGGCGAAACAGCTCAGGTACGGTCCGTCAGGCTGCACTCGCGACGCTCCACGTCGCCCGATGGCAGTTCCCGGAGAAACTGACCTCTGCGCCGAACGGCAGCGCGCAGTCCTGGGTGTAGAAAAAGAACCACGCTCCCTCGCGGTCAAAATACGCCCGGAAACAGGGCGAATCGTCACGCACTCCCGGCGCGTCTGAACAGCGAAACCAGTAGGTGATTCCATTCAGGACACCGTGGGAAAAGCGGTGTGAAGGGACTTCATCGCAGGCCGGAGATTCGAAGGCAAGGGCGCGGCTCACTCTTCCACCAGGCAGGAGTACGGTCACTTCGCCGGCCACGCGATCCTCGCAGATGCGGGTCGTGCTATTCGGAGCCGGATCGATGGCGTCGCCACCCGTGCCAGGACACTGAATCAGGGAGCGAACGTGCGCGAGGTGGAAAGACGGCGAAGCCTTCGATCCGGGGCGAAAGGGCTTGATGTTGTCCACGTTGCGGCTCCTGTGCAATGGGTTTCTCGGGGGCAACTGGAGCATAGGATTTCACCGGCTGGAGGCCTGCGACCAGGCGGCGCGCATTGAGGCTCCACTCTAATTCTTGACAGGGTGGCCGCCCGTCAATGACATGAGATTGATATGTCTACTAACGTTTTGCGCGCGGCTAAAGACTCACAGGTTTACTTTGCATGCGAACTATCGATATAATTCGCATGCAAAGTAAATTCATGGAGAGCACGATGACTGCGGAAATTCATGTCGATCAAGCCGACGGTATTCTGACGATTACGCTTGCCCGGCCGGACAAGAAGAATGCGCTGACGAATGTGATGTACGGCACGTTGGCGGACATTATCGAGAACGCCGAGCACGACAGCACGATCCGTGTATTGCTGCTGCAAGGGGACGGAGACATGTTTACCGCGGGCAACGATGTGGGCGAGTTCGCCGCAATCGCAGCGGGAAAGGGGCCGGCTGAGCGACACGTACATCGCTTTTTGCATGCATTGGCGAAGTCGAGCGTGCCCGTCATCGCGGCAGTACAGGGCAAGGCCGTCGGCATTGGCACCACCATGCTGCTGCACTGCGACTACGTGCTGCTCGCACCCGACGCGGAGCTGATCACCCCATTCGTCAATCTCGCCCTCGTTCCCGAGGCGGCGTCCAGCTGGCTACTGCCGCTGCGCATTGGCCACGTCAGGGCCTTCGAGATGTTTGCGCTGGGCGAACCGCTCGACGCGCCATCTGCTGTCGCGTTGGGCATCGCGAACAAGGTCTGTGCGCAGGGGCAGCTACGGGATGACGCGCGCAGGATGGCAGAAAGAATCGCCGCAAAGCCGGCCGGCTCGCTGAGCGCCATGAAAAATCTCATGCGCGACGCCGAGGCGCTGGTTGTGCAGATGGATAGTGAGAGCGCGAAGTTCCAGGAACGGCTGGCTAGTGCCGAGGCAAGGGAGGCATTCGCGGCCTTTGCCGAAAAACGCAAGCCGGACTTCTCCAAGGTTGCGCAGCACTAGTCAATGCCTGGCTGGCGGCTGCGGATCGGGTTACGCGTCGCCGTCTTCGTCGAGCGGAAACCGGGTCTGCAGGCTGGTCAGCCACCGCGCCACGATGTCAATTTCCGCTTCCGTAAAGCCTTCGGTCAATTTCGCGTTCAAGTCTTTCATGCGAAGCTTTGAGCGCTGGCGTGCGGTGCGTCCGGCCTCCGTGAGCCACAGGCGCGACACCCGGCCATCGTTCTCGTCGGCACAGCGTTCGATCAAGCCGGCTTTTTCTGTGCGGTCAGCGAGACCGCTCATTCCTGGTGCGCCCAGATCCAGCGCGGCAGCGGCCTCGCTCATCAGCGCGCCGTTGCGCTCACCCAGAAAGAACAGCAGCCCCGCTTGCGCGGCTGTCACGCCGCCACCGGCGGCGCGTGCTTGCGACCAACGTTGCAGTCGACGCTGTCCGACATTCAATAGATAGACGAGGCGGTGCTTCATTTCGCGGCAGATAAGGTTGAGCGATTTAGTTCGCGCGCGAATGATATCACGCGCGAGGGTCGGCATCTTCCTCTGTGACTTCCCTGCCTTCTGCTGCCTACGCGACCTTGCGAGTCAAATCCACTTGCCCCGAAGCGCCGGCGCTCAGCTCGGCGCGGTCCGACTCAGGCACCTCGCCCGCGCGCCGATGGATGTCGTGCGTGACGAAGCCTTGCTCGCGGCTCGGTATCGCGAACCAGTCCGGATGCGCGAACGAGGCGCGAATGTCTTCTACGCCGCTCGACCAGTGCTCTTTCATCGTGTCGGCACTGAATTCGTAGTCCTTGTAATGCCCTTCGTAAGGCTTGTTCTTGTAGATCAGGTGGACCACGTTGATCGACGAACCGTCGGCTACCTTTTCGGCGAGCCGGAAGAGGGGATCGCTGCTGCGCGCCTCGGCGGGCACGTGCTCGAGCAGTTCCTTGATAAAACGCGCGTGCTTTTGCCGATCGGCAAGCATGTTGGTGATGGCGCGCGTGCGGCTCGAGTATTGAATGTCCTTGGCTCGCTCGGCCACGTCCATGAAATCGGCGGGCACAGTGCCGCTCGCGCTCCAGAGATCGACCTGGAAGACGAGCGTGTCCTTATGGTCCGCGTCACGCAGCACTTCCGTGAGCGGGGTGTTCGACACGAGGCCACCGTCCCAGTAATATTCGCCGTCGATTTCCACGGCCGGAAAGCCCGGAGGCAGCGCGCCGGATGCCATGAAGTGCTCGGGCTCGAGGCGCATTTTCGCGTTGTCGAAATACACGAGATTGCCGCTGCGCACGTTCACGGCACCCACCGACACCCGGATTGGGCCATCGTTGATACGGTCGAAATCGGCGAAACGTTGCAGCGTCGACTTCAACGCGGCGGTGTCGTAGTAGCTCACCGCGTTTGGCGTTGCCTTGTGCCAGCCCGCGATGGGCAGCGGGCGGCGCGGTGCGAAAAAGCCAGGCTGGCCCTCCGTGATCGCACGGCCTGCGGCCCACATGCTAGCCCAGCGGCGCGCCAGTTCCTGATGGCTGAACATCGGCATGGCGAGGGCGCTGAGGTTGCCGAGCCAGTCGATCGGATGGCAGATCGACTCCCAGAAGCCACGCAACGCTTCTACGCGCTGCGCAGGCTCATTGCCCGCGATGATCGCGGTATTGAGCGCGCCGATCGACACGCCCGCGATGCGATGCGGCTCGACGCCAGCCTGCGCGAGCCCTTCGAACACGCCGGCCTGATACGACCCGAGCGCGCCGCCGCCCTGCAAAACAAGGGCGATTTCGTCGTAGCGCGGCAGCTCAAACGGCTTGCGCTCCGTGCGTGCGGTTAGTGTGCTGCTGCGCATACGTTCTCCCTTCGTTCGTTTTTCGCTTAGTGCATCGACCAGCCGTGCGTGACGAGGACCGACTGGCCCGTCAACGCCGCGGACCCAAAGCTCGCGAGGAACGCGACCGTGTTGGCCACGTCGTCGAGCGAGGTGAACTCGCCGTCCACGGTGTCCTTGAGCATCACGTTCTTCACGACGTCGGCTTCCGAAATACCGAGCGCCCTGGCCTGCTCGGGAATCTGCTTGTCGACGAGCGGCGTGCGCACGAAGCCCGGGCACACGACGTTGGCGCGCACGCCGCGCGGGCCGCCTTCCTTCGCCACTACGCGCGCCAGGCCGAGCAGACCGTGTTTCGCGGTCACATACGCCGCCTTGAGCTTCGACGCCTCGTGCGAATGCACCGAGCCCATGTAGACGATCGAGCCGCCCTTGCCGCTCGCGTACATATGCTTGAGCGCGGCCTTGGTCGTGAGAAACGCGCCGTCGAGATGGATCGCGAGCATCTTCTTCCAGTCGGCAAACGCAAACTCGTCGACGGGGCTGATGATCTGGATGCCCGCGTTCGACACGAGCACGTCGATCCCACCGAAGACTTTCGCCGCTTCTTCGATGCCGGCGTTCACGGCTTCCTCGTTGGTCACATCCATCGCCACGGCAAGCGCCTTGCCGCCTGCGGCCACGATGCTGTCCGCCACCTTGCCGGCGTTGGCGAGATTGAGGTCGGCAATCACGACCGCCGCGCCCTGGCTCGCAAACGTGCGTGCGCAATGTTCGCCAATGCCGCTCGCGGCGCCCGTGATGACTGCCACCTTATCTTTCAAAGACATACGTATTCCTTACTAAATGAAATAGATAAAAAGATCAGGCGATCTCGGTTTCGGCTTCGTCCAAGGCGGCGCCGCGGCTCGCGCCGTGCTTGGATGTGTCGGCGAGATAGTCGAAGGCGACTTCGCCGATGTCGAGCGTGAGGTCCGCAATGACGTGGCGGGCGCCCACCACGCGGCGCACGGGCAGATCGGCGACGGGCGCAAGCGCGTGCGGATGCAATTCGATGGCGGCGGGGCCGCTCCACGCGCCGCGCACAGTCACGTCGCGCAGGTAGAAGCGCACGAGTTCGCAAATGCGCGCTGTGCCGTCCACGTGCGGAATGATCTTGAGCAGATAGTTGGGGGTGTCGGCGAGCTTGCGGCGCTCGTCTTCGCTATTGAGCACATGATGCTTGTAGCCCATCGTGCCGGTCGCGATGCGCTGCGTGCCGTAATCGAGCGTGCCGAGCAGCGTGTCGTTGCCGTCGACCGCGAGCACGGGGCGTGCAAGCTTCTTTGGGAAGCCCCAGATTTCACGTCCGCCGGCAATTGGGCCTTCGTCGTCGAGATACATCGAATGCGTGTAATTCGCGAGACGGCCTTGCGGATCGCGCACGGAGATCACCTGGCCGCTTTCGGTGTAGTCGCCGAAACCCGACGAGTCGGGCATGCGGATGAATTCGTAGTGGACGAGATTGTTTTCGGGCTTCAACGGCTCCGGCACGATGGCGCGCAGCGCATCGGGATCGGTTTCGTAGGTAATGATGAAATATTCGCGATTGACGAAGCGAAACGGCGGCCGCGGATACGCGGGGTTGTGCATCGGCATTGCGAAAGCATCACGGCGGATTCTTGCCAGATCCATACTGTTCTCCAGGCCAGGTTGCGTGAAAACGTCGCAACAGATGGTAAGGGGAAACCATGACACAATCGCATTTATGGCGATAAAACACCGTTTCGATTTCGTTAAATAAAAAGGAAATTGAAAGTTTATTGGCCATAACGCGGATATTTTCAGGCAATGGTTTCGGCCTCGTATTGAACAATTTCCGGCGCTTAATCAGCGCATTACGTTTATCTGCGTGAAAACGTATGAGGAATGCCGCGCTCAAAACACGAAATAGATTAATGCGTGGATCGGGAAGGGCGGCCAGCCCCCTTGCATCGTGCACGAACGCCTCGCCGCGCCCCGTCCCGCAACACAGGTGATGTTGTAATACATCTTTCGGGTTGTCTGGCGTAACATAGGGTCGCTTCCTGCGGGGAAGGCGGCGGGACAGGCCCGCCGGTAGCGAGAATAGTTACGGAGACACTATGCAGCCCGACGTGGCGCCTTCACGGCGCGTCAAGACCATTCAGCGTCAAACCCTCATCCTGTTGGTCATTTGTGTATCGATCAGCACCATCGACCGCGCCGCGCTTGCGGTGGCCAATCCCCTTGTCCGGCATGACCTCGGCCTTTCCGTTTCGGAAATGGGGCTGCTGCTGTCCGCGTTTCTGTGGGCCTACGCCGTCGCCCAGCTGCCCATCGGGCCGCTGATCGACCGGTTCGGTCCGCGCCGTGTGCTCACCGCCGGCATTGCCGTCTGGTCCACGGCACAAATGCTGTGCGGCGCGGCTACGGGCACCCTCGCGTTCGCCGGCTCGCGCGCGCTGCTCGGCGTGGGGGAGGCACCGCAGTTTCCGACCGCCGCGTGCGCGGCGAGAGACTGGTTCGCCGTGCGCGATCGCGGCCGCGCCACCGGCTGGTTCATGTGCGCGAGCTATCTCGGCACCGGCATTGCCGCGCCGCTCATCACGGGGCTCATGCTGACGTTCGGCTGGCGCTGGATGTTCGTCATCATGGGCGTGCTCGGACTGATCGTCGCGCTCGTTTGGGGGCTCAAATACCGCAGCCCGCACGAAGTCGCGCTCGGTGAAGACGAGCGAGCCTATTTCGGCACGCCCGCCCATGGCGGCGCGCGCGCTCAGCAGGTGAGCCTGCGGCAGTGGGCGAGCCTTTTCCGGTCCGGCACCACCTGGGGCATGCTTGCCGGCTACTTCGGCATCATCTACGTGAACTGGCTCTTCAATACGTGGCTGCCCGGCTATCTGCACATGCAGCGGCACATGAGCCTCGTGCAAGTGGGCTGGATGGCGGCCATTCCGTATTCGTGCGCGGTAGTGGGCGCGATCACGGCGGGCTATCTCGTCGACTGGCTTTCGAAGCGCGGCGCGAGCCTGACCACGAGCCGCAAGGCGCCCGCGTGCGTGTTCCTCGTCGTGCAGACGCTGCTCGTGATTTGTGCGGTGTCGAGCACGAGCAACGCGGTCGCGATTGCGTGCCTTTCGGGCGCCATGTTCTGCGGAACGGCCGCCACGACGATCGCATGGGCGATGGTCAGCGTGTTTGCGCCCGCGGCCTATACGGGTTCGCTCGGCTCGCTGCAGAACTTCGGCGGCTACCTGGGCGGCGCCTGCGCGCCGATCGTGACGGGTCTCATCGTTCAGAAGACCGGTTCGTTCGATCTTGCGCTTTACATTGGCGCGGGAATGTCGCTGCTGGCGGCACTCGCCTATGTGGCGCTCGTACGCGGCAAGATCGCTGTTGCGCAGGAGGAGGAGGCACCGGCGCTCGTCGGTTGATCACAAACGAGCAACGGCATGCGCGGCCTGCCGCCCAAATTCATTGCGCATGAAAGCGGGTTCGCAGGCCAGGGCTGCAACGTGACACTTTACGAGTGAGCAAGATAGTGGCGGACTAGAATGGATTGGCACGCCTAAGCACAAGACGTGCTTCCTGTTTCGCGAGGCCTGCGAGCATACCGGCGAGATGCGATGAGCATATTCAGGTTTCAATCGGCGACGGACTCGGCATTTCTCAAACGATCGCATGCGCCCAGCGCGATTCGCGCATGGCTGATCGACATGCTTTGCTGGCCAGCCCGATTCCAGGATCCGCAGGTCGAGCGGGAATTCACGGAGGACTACGGCCGGCGTTTTGCCGACTTCCGCCGCGCGGCGTTAGTGCTCGGCACGCTGATCTGGGTGTGTTTCGGCTTTTGGGAAATCAGTCTCGCGCAGACCAGCGCGGTGTTCCGGCCGTACTTTCCAGAGGTGTTCGCGTTCCGTTGCGCGGGGGCATTGGGCGCGACCGTCGGCATTGTGCTTGCCTTCAGACTCGAATTTCATCGCGACAAGGTTGCGCACTGGATCCTGCTTTCGGGGCTGGCGTTCATGTGCTTCTGCCTGTTGATGCAAACGGTGCTCGCGCCACGTCCGTTCAATTTCACCCATTTCTTCGTCGGCTTTTATCTCATTCTCTTTTATCTGTTTGGCTTTCTTCGCTTGCGGGCCAAGGCGACTTTCATACTCACCGTGTGCGTGATAACCGTGATCGTGGCGGCGCAATTGCTCACTCAGGCGGTCGAGCCCGATAACTTCGCGGCGGGCATGTTCTACCTGTTGAACGTCGCCCTTTTGGGCCATAGCGTCAACGTGAACGCCGAGCGGCATGTGCGCGACCGCTATGTCGCCGTCCAGGCGCTTGCCCATAGCAACGACGCGTTGCAAAGTGCCAATGCCGAACTCGCGCAAAAGCACCAGGATCTCGAGCGCGCGCGTCGCGACCAGCAAACCAAGTCGGAAGCCCTGATCGCGTTGCGCGAGCAGCAGCGCGAAGCCGCCGAGCAGGCGAGCCGGGCGAAATCGCGCTTCATGGCGGCAGCCGCGCACGACCTGCGCCAGCCCATGCACGCGCTCAACCTTTTTCTTGCCGCGGCTGACGAAGCGCTGGACGCGCGCGATATCGAAGCATCGAGCAAGCTGATCGGCGAGGCGCGCAAGGCTTCCGTGTTGTCGGCGCGTTTGTTCAACGCGGTGCTCGACCTGTCGAAGCTCGAATCGGGCCATGTCGACCCGGTCTATACGAGCGTCGACTTAAGCCGCGTAATCGCGGAGACGGTTGAGCAGCTCGCGTCGTTTGCGGCGAGCCGCGGCGTGACGCTGCGCTATGCAAGGGCGCTGCAAAAACCGGCATGGGTGCGCACCGACCCCGACTGGATTCCCCGTGTGTTGAGCAATCTCATTGCGAACGGCATCAAATACTCGGATCCATCGAAAGCGGGGCGCTCCACGGTGCTAGTGGGATTGGTGCGTATGCCTAATTATGTTCGCCTCGACGTGCTCGACAACGGCATTGGCATTGCGCCCGAGCATTGGGACACGATCTTCCAGCCGTTCGTGCAACTCGGCAATCCGGAGCGGGACCGCGAGAAAGGACTTGGACTCGGTTTGTCGATCGTGAATGCGGTGGTGTCCCTGCTCGAGGGGCACCGTCTCGAACTGAAATCGATCGAGGGACACGGATCGCGCTTCTCGGTTCGCTTGCCGGTGGCGGATCAATTTGCGCTCCAGGATGCCACGCTGCCGCCGGCCGATACGGTAGCGTCGCAGTCACCGTCGTCGCTGCGCGGTCTCTATGTGTTGCTGGTGGAAGACGACAGCCTGGTGCGCGCGTCGATGGAAGCGCTATTTGCGCGGTGGGGGGTGCTGTCCGATTCGGTGCGCTCCGCCGCCGAACTCAACGAACTGCTGCAGTCGATCGAACGCGTGCCGGACCTGGTGATCAGCGACTACCGGTTGCCGGAGATGTCGACCGCACACGACGTCATTCGTCTGCTTGGCGAGCACGTTGCGCGGCCCGTGCCGTGCCTCGTGGTGACGGGCGAAGCCGTGGCCAGCACGCAGGGCGTGTTGCCGGAGCGCTGCGTGCTCAGCAAGCCGTTGTCGCCCGACCTGCTGATTGCGCGCATGCTCGAATTGACGGAGGCATCGGCCCGGGCGAGTTAGACCGCCTGGGCATGCGCCACGGTGGGAATCTCAATGCCCCGGCGCGCCATTTCGACGATGAGGAACGTACGCCGCGATACGTTGAAGCGGCTCAGCAGATCGCTGATGTATTCCTTTGCGGTGTTCTCCGAGATATTCATCTTGCGCGCGATGGCCTTGTTCGACATGCCCTGCAAAAGAAAACCCAAGGTTTGCGCGAGGCGCGGCGGCAGGTTCAATGAGTCGATCGGCACGCCCTTGCTCGGGCCCGGGGACTGCGGGGTATGCCCGCCTTTGCCGAGCACGCTGTTGGGCAGATAAACGCGTCCGTTCAGGATCGTCTGCAGGGCTTCCCGGAACACTGCGCCGCCTTCCTCGCTGGCCTTCGAAATGAAGCCGCCAGCGCCATTCTTGATGCAGTCCAGCACGGTTTCGCGGTCGTCCTGCGCGGACAGCATCACTACATGGGCAGCCCGCTCGTTGTCCTGCAGCCAGCGCAGCAGGTCGAGCCCGGTGTGATTGTTGCCGATCTGGTAGTCGAGAAAAACGAGGTCGTAAGCCTTGTTCTGGAGCCGCTCGACGGCGGCGTCGTACGAGCCCGCCTCGTCGATATCGAGCGTCGGCTCCGAAGTCAGAATCAGGCTCTTCATCGCGATACGCGTCAGGCCTTCGTCTTCTACGAGCAGTACGTGGCGGAAATACAGGTTGTCCATCGGGCGCCTCTCTAGTCGCGACCACTGTACCCGTAATTCATCTGGTTGCGATCCCCCCATAGCGGGGGACGCTTCCGGGGCCACCTTCTGGAGGCGTATTTCCCCCGCTATGGCCGGTTTTTCCAGCGTCCCGAAACGAGCACGATGGCGTCAATGCAGTTCGGACGTGCAGTTCAGACGACTAGGGACACCACCATGCATACGCCGCATGCCGACTTCAAAAGCCTGCTGAATATTTTCCGCTTCGCGTCGGACGACGAAACCCGTGCACGCCAGTGCAAGCCGGAGCCGGAGGCGGAACCGGCAACGCAGCCTGACGCCACGATCCTGGCGGAGCTTCTGCGGGCAAGGGCGCTGATGGTTCGCATCGAGTCGAGCGGCGTGAAATTCCCGGACCAGATCTACGACGTATTCGTCCAGGCCTTGAGCGCCTACGACCAGAAGTGCTGGACGGAGCAGATCGACCGGAGCTTCTGCATCACGCTGAGTCTGCTGGAGTCGATTGCGCGGCACCGGCGTGGGGCCGCAGCGAAGCGCGCCGTATGCACGGATGTGACCCTGGTGAATCACGACAACCGTGGCCAGACCGTCATCATCAGCGAGCGGCGCGACGGGCTCAATGGGCTCGATGGTAATTGGTGAACGATCAACGCATGGGCCGACTGAACCGCCTGGCTGACGAGGAGATCGTGCGATGCAAGACCATTCCATCGAGTACGACGCCTTTGATGAAAGGCGCCTGCAATCCCTGCTCGCGCAGGAACGCGAAAGCCAGGCGGGAGGCCGGCGGGCAGGGCGCGACAAAGCGATTGAAACAAAGACAGAGACAGAGCGGCGGCCTCACAGTCCCTACACTGTCCACACTCTCGACACCGCGATTGCTCACCTCGAAAGCGCCATTGGCGCAGATAAAGCGATGGAGATTTTCGGTGCGGGCTATTGGCACGCTCGCGTGCTCGAACTCCGGTCCACACCCGGCATTCTGTACGTTCAGGAGCGTCGGCTGAAGTGTTTGCTGGATCGGTTCGCGGTCATGTCCGGGGGGCAGGCAATGGGCTGAATAATGTTGGAATCAGAAAAACGGGGGCATAGCAAAGCAATACGGGAAGCGTGAGAGACCACCAAAAAAATCAACGAAAAGAACCATCCATTCGCACTAGCGGGAACGCGATGCTGGCATCGGACACAGTAACGCTCGGGGTTCCGTTGTCCGCCGTTCAGGCAAGGAGATTGCAAGAACAACCGCCGCCCTTGAAGACCCAGCAATAACTACAGGGTTGTTGGCGTTCGCCGTGCGGCACGCGTATCGCGCCGCACGGCATTTATTTTTTTCGAGCGTGACGCCTGAATCTCATCGGCGTCGCAGAAGCTCATTGTGTTCGAACAGCTCGACGAGCCAGTCGATAAATACGCGGACCTTCGCGCTCAGATAGCGGTTGGGCGGATAGATCACGTGCACGGGGTAGGTGGGCTGCGACCAGTCCTCGAGCAGCGGCACGAGCTTTCCCGCGGCAATGGCGTCGCGCACCGAATAGGCGGGTGCCTGGATAATGCCGAGGCTCGCGAGGCCGGCTGCCAGATAAGTATTCGTATCGTTGACGATGAGCCGGTGAGTGAGCGGCAGACCTTCTTTTCGATCGTCGTACAAAAACGGGAACGACGCGGGGTAGCCTGCGCCCGAGGGGATCATGCCGATGGTCGGAAAGTCGCTCAACTGGTCCGGCGAGGTGGGCGTGCCATGCGCGTCGAGCAGCGCCGGTGTCGCGCATGTGGTGAAGCCGAACGCACCGATCTGCCGGGCAACGAGAAACGGTTCGTCGACCTTGCCGGCGCGGATCGCGCAGTGGAAGCCCTCGGCAATCAGGTCGGCGCGCTCATTGCCCACCTCCAGTTCGATCTGGACGTCCGGATAGGTGCGGTAGAAGTCATCGAGCGCCGGCGCGAGCACCAGTGTGCCGATCGCCGTCGCCGCGTCGACACGGATCTTGCCCGAGGGCTTGGTCCGCGCATGGGTCGTCGACGATTCGATGTCCGCGAGGTCGGCGAGCAAACGCACGACACGGTCGTAGTAGAGCGCGCCTTCCGGCGTGACCGTCACCGAGCGCGTGGTGCGATGCAGCAGGCGCACCTTCAGGTCTTCTTCGAGCTTCTGGATGAGCCGCGTCAACGACGCGTTCGGCATGTCGAGCGTCTCGGCCGCTTTCGTGAACGTACCGGCCTCGACCACGCGCACGAAAGCGTTCATCGCTGCGATGCGGTCCATGACAGGCGTCTCCGTTCGAAGGGACGCCGTCATTAGACCGCACAATCGCGACACCTGCTTTCAGATGCCCTTGAAGTCCATCACCGGGCGTGGGCGGCCCGCCTTCAGCGCGTCGACGGCGGAGCGCAGCCCGCGTTGCACGTCGTCGGTTTCGAACAGCGGCATCGCAATGTCGAGCATCGCTTCGTCCGCCGCCGCGACGCCGCCAACGGCCCATGCGCGCAGCAGCGCCTTGTGCGCGGCATAGGCACGCGTGGGGCCGCTCGCGAGCTTGCGCGCGAACTGGGTCGCTTCATCCAGCAGTGCCGTGTCGGCTACCACGCGGTTCACGATGCCGAATCGCTCCATCGTGGCGGCAGGCACTTTCTCCGACGTGAGCGCCCATTCGGAAGCGCGCGAGCGCCCCGCGCGTTCCGCGACGCGGTAGATGCCGCCGAGCACGGTGACGATACCCAGTGTCTGCTCGGGATGGCCAAAGGTCGCCGATTCGGCCGCAAAGATCACATCCGCCCGCAGCGCGAGTTCGAAGCCGCCGCCGAAGCACAGACCCTGCACCGCGGCGACCACCGGCAGCGGCAGGTGCTCGAAGCGATTGAACACGGACAGGTATCGCCCGAAACGC
The DNA here is from genome assembly GCF_905220155.1 of Paraburkholderia sp. J7. NCBI lineage: Bacteria > Pseudomonadati > Pseudomonadota > Betaproteobacteria > Burkholderiales > Burkholderiaceae > Paraburkholderia > Paraburkholderia sp. J7. The sequence continues at coordinate 59,205 of NZ_CAJMYZ010000016.1, forward strand.
GCGCGCAGTTCGCGCACACTCGCATCGGGCCAGGTCATGATGTCGCCGCCGAACGAGAAGTTTTCGCCAACGCTGCGCACGAGCACGGCGCGAGCTTCGCTGCTCTCGATTGCGGTGACGGCCGCGTCGAGTTCGTCGATCATCAGGTCGTCGATGCGATTTTGCGGAGGGCGGTCGATGACGATCGTCGCGAGCGCGCCGTCGAAGCTGACAGTCAGGTGAGCCATGAGGTGATCCTTGAAACGTGAGTGCGGAGATTAGCCGAGGTGCTGCTTGAACCACTCGAGCGCGGCGCTGCTGGAAATCTGAAACTGCGACAGATACGGATCGAAGTGACCGCCTTCGATCGTCACGAGCCGCTTGGGCTGAAGCGCGCGTTCGTAGGCAGTCAATTCGAGGTCCGTCAACGTGATCGCGTCGCGCGTGGCGACCACCATCAGCAACGGAGTCGGCGATACACGCGCAATCCACTGGCCCGGCTCGTACATGCGCGCCGCGCGCGTCGAGCGCACCGTCACGTTGTTTTCCCAGACGCCTTCCGGCAGCGACTGCAGATAGAAGTCGATCGCGTCTTTTGCACGATACGACGCGGCGACCGCGGGATCGGCACTGACGATTGCCTGGCGACGCGGCGCCTCGCCGCGCAGTTGCGCGCGGTCGTCGTCGGCGAAGGCTTCTTCGATGGCCGCGACGTTCTCCGGCGCAATGCGGCGCAGCCCCTGTTCGTAGCCGCTGATCGTCGGCACCTGGGCGACGACGCAGCGCAGGCGCCGCTCGGTTGCGCCCAGCACGATGGCGTGGCCGCCCGCATAGCTCGTCCCCCACAGGCCGATGCGCGCCGGATCGACGACGTCGAGGCTTTCGAGGTAGCTGATCGCGCGCCGCCAGTCCGCGATCTGACGCCACGGGTCGATGTCGTGGCGCGGCGTACCCTCGCTTGCGCCGAAGCCGCGGTGGTCGTGCAGCAGCACGACGAAGCCCGCTTCGGCGAAGGCGCGCGCGAACGGCTCGAGCCCGTGCTGCTTCACGCCGGCGTATCCGTGCGCCATCGTGATGGCGGGGCGCCTTCCTTCGCCGGGCGGCGTGAAGAGCCAGCCGCGCAGCTTGACGCCGCCGTCCACTTCGAATTCAACATCGCTACGTTGCACCATTTCACACTCCTGGAATCGGGATGATTGCGCGTGGATACCACTCACGCGCCGGGATAAAAGAGGCTCGCGTCCACCTTGCCTTGCAGGCGGCGGCCGAGTTCGGCGGAGAATTTCAGCGCGCCGCCGAGCGGCCGATGATGGATCGCCACGTGGACGATCTTGCCCGCCTCGTTCTTCGTGAGCACCGTGACGCCGCGCATGCGCTCGCCGCCGAACGCCTGGACCTCCCACTCGAGGTATTCGCGCAGCCCGCTGTGTGCCTCATGCGTGAACGAGAGCGCCTCGTAGATCTTGCTCGCGGTGGTCATCACGGTCTTGACCTGTTCGATGCCGACAGCCGGCTTCGCGAGCACGCTGGCTTCGAGCACGACGTTCGATGCGAATGCGTCCGCAAAGGCATCCGCGGACTTTTGCTCGAAGGCCCGGGTCCATCCTTGTGGGGCGACAGGGGTGTCCTGCGAGTGCGCGGCATTGGGCGCGTGTTCGATATCGGCGAGAAACGACTCGACGACCTGTGCAACGGCTGCTGGCCGCTCGACGTGCGGCCAGTGGCCAGCGTGCTCGATCGACGCGATGGAAGGCGCCTTGAAGCGCGGCATCACGCCCGAGGAAAGCATGGCGAAGTCGACGAAGCTGTCGCCGTCGCCGCGGATAATGAGGACCGGGCCGCGATACCGGGAGGGTTCTGCGCCGGATGCATGGCCCGCGTTCCAGAGGTCGGCAAAAATCCCGACCGCCGGGGCGGCCACGCGGTCGCCGAGCTGGCCGAGGCGTTCGAGCCGCGTGTCATCGAGACTCACCGAGACATTGCGTCGTAGCTCGCGTTGCGCCGCCGGATTGCCGCCGATCGCATGGAACGCACTGACGGCTTCCTTGGGCAGTCTCGCGCCGCCCAGCGGCACCGGCGTCAACAGCACGAGACCGTGGACCTGGTGATCCAGCCGTTGTGCGACGAGTTCGGCAATCTGCGCTCCCATGCTATGGCCGACGAGCACGACCGGTCGCGACAGCGCGCGAACCTGCGTTGTGATGTCTGCTGCGAAGCGGTCGAGGCTGAACGGGCCGGGGTCGTCGGCGCGCGCGCCCATGCCGGGCAGATCGATGCACAGTGCGCCGGCCGCGCGCTGGCCGAGGTGCCGCGCGACGTCTTCCCAGATCCGGGCGCCGTCGAGGAACCCGTGGACGAATACGAGCGCGGGCTGGGTCGAATGAGTCGGATGCATGTTCGTTTCTCTCGCTGGCGGTTCGAAGATCAGCGTGTCGCGCCGGATGCGGACCAGTTCGCGGCATCGACAGGCGAGTAGTTGTCGTCAAAGTCGTCGAGCCGGCCAATGCGCTTGTTCTGCAGGCGCGCGAGCACCTCCGGGGCGAGCGGCGTCGTGAACGCGCTCTGTACCACCGTGTATTCGGCAGCCAGGCGGCCAACGGCCTGCAGGGCGCCGGTGTCGATACGGCCACGTTCGAGGTAGAGGTCGTCGCGGATCTGGAAACGGAGCACTTCACCGAATATCACGTGGTCGTATTCGCTGATCTGGATGATCCGGTCGAGCTTGCATTCGAGTGCGATCGGCGCGGCCTTCACGCGGGGCGGGCGCACCGTCAGCGAATCGGCCTTCTCGAGTCCGAGTGCGTCGAATTCATCGATATCGGAAGGAAATTCGTATGCACTACGATGCATTGCATCCGCAAGCTCGAGATTGGCGATATTGACGACGAACTCGCCGGTGTCGCGGATATTGACGAAGGTGTCCTTCAACGTCACGCCGTCGGAGCGGGGCTGCATCGAAATGGAAATCATCGGCGGCTTGCGGCCCACGGCGGTGAAGAACGAAATGGGCGCGAGGTTGGCGACGCCGTCCGTGGAAAGTGTGCTGACCCAGGCGATGGCGCGCGGCAGGATCGAGCCGATCAGCAGCTTGTAGTTCGCAGCGGCGTCCTGAGTGGTGGGGTCGATGATCATGAAGAGTGTCCTTGAAACGGTGTCAGGTGCGCAGCGTTATGCGGGGCGGCGTGCGACGATCAGTTTGGCCGTCATGTTCTGCACGACCTGGTCTTGCTGATTGAGCGTTCTGGAACGCAGCACGAGGGTGCCGAGATCGGTGCGCGAGCGCGAAGGAATCAGCTCCATCACTTCGCTTTCGACATGCAGCACGTCGCCCGCGCGCGTCGGCAGCTTCCACTCGATCTCGCAGCCGGCGCCGAGCACACCGTTGGCCAGCTTCGGACCGTCGTCGACGAGCAGACGCATCGTCATTGCCGCCGTATGCCAGCCGCTCGCCGCGAGTGAGCCGAACATCGTGTTGCGGGCCGCTTCATCTTCGAGATGGAACGGCTGCGGATCGAACTCCGCGGCGAAGCGTTTGATGTCGGCTGAACCGACTTCATGCGTGCCTGTGGTGAAGGTGTCGCCGACCTTGAGGTCGTCGAAGTAGCGCGTTTCCTGACTCATGAACGTGTCCTTTTCAGGGAGCGGGCGGCAAGCTGGCCGGTCGTGCCGGCTTGCTTGCCCGCGGAACCTGAAGCTACTGTAGGCAACGTCCGGGGAGGGAGAAAGAGGGGTGCGCTGAAAGCGGCATTCCAATCCGGTCAATAATCGGCGCGAATGCCGCCTGGCGGGCTGTCAGGCCTGGTCGAGCCACGCGACGATGTTGCGTACGGTATCGCCGTAGAAGGTCTGGTACATCTCGCGCGTCACGTAGCCGATATGCGGCGTGACGAGCACGTTCTCCGTTCTGCGCAACGGGTCGTCTGGGGCCAGCGGTTCCGTGTCGTACACGTCTAGGGCCGCGCCTGCGATCTTTGCGCTTTTTACCGCCGCGAGCAGCGCTGCGATATCGACGATCGGGCCGCGCGACGTATTGACGATGCGGCTCGTGGGCTTCATGTTCGCGAGTTCCGCCGCGCCGACCAGGCCCCGCGTGCGCTCGCTCAGGCGAACGTGAATCGAGAGAAAGTCGGAGGTCGCGAACAGCGTCTCCTTGTCGACCAGTTGGACGCCTTTCGATTCCGCACGCTCGGCCGTCAGGTTCTGGCTCCAGGCAATCACGTTCATCCTGAACGCCTGGCCGATCACCCCGACCGCGGACCCGACACGGCCCAGCCCGAGCAGGCCAAGGGTCTTGCCCGATAGTTCCGTGCCGAGCATGGTCTGCCAGCCGCCCTCGCGCACGGACCGGTTCTCGACGGTCAGATTGCGGGCCATGGCCAGAATCAAGGCCCACGTGAATTCGATCGTGTGGGTGGACCAATATCCGGTGCCGGCAACCTGGATGCCGTGATCCGCCGCCGCGTCCATGTCGATCGAGGCGTTGGCCGGGCCCGTCGAGGCAATCAGCTTGAGATTGGGCAGGCGCTCGATAATCTCGCGCGTGAGCGGCGTGCGCTCGCGCATCACGCATAGCACGTCGAACGGTGTGAAGCGCTCGATGACCTGCCCGGTTTGCGCGACATGGTCGTTGAAAACGGTGATCTCCGCGCGGCCTTTCAACGGTGACCAGTCCGCCATGTCGAGCGCGACGTTCTGATAGTCGTCGAGAATGGCGATACGGGCAGGCGATGGACTGGACATGGGGGTGACCTCCTGCAGCGATGTTTCGGTTAGCTTACGGTTGACGCGCTATGCCGGTATGCCGGTATGCACGGTGCAATGGTAATCCCGAAGCGGTTTGCCGCGCTCGTTTAGCCGGAGCCGAACTCGATCGTGCGAAAGTCGATCGACACGAGCAACGGCTCGCCAACCTTGCGCCTCGCCTCGTCGTAGGCAAACACGCGCCGCGACATTGGCACCATCACGCCGTTCACCTCGCGATAGTCGGACGCATAGTTGGCGCCAGGTGCGCCGCCCATCACGTCGACGGTATAGTCGTGGCGGCGCAGCAGACCGTCCGCGCCGAAGTACGAAATCTGCTCGCGCGTGTGACTGGCAATCGAGTCTGGAAACGTGACCTTCAACCGTCGCCAGACTTCGCCGCTCTCTTCCCATTCAGGCAGCTCTTCCGTCTGGAAACCGGGGTAGGTGTAGAGAAACGGGATCGTCAGATAAGTCCAGAGCGCGTAGCCGGTAAAGTACAGCGCGTGCAGACGATCCCATGAGGTCTCCTGAGCATGACCGCGGTAACAATCTCGCGGTGCGCGCCGCTCTTCGGTGGCGTGACCCTCGAGCGACTCGATGCGCACGGCATCCGGCGTGAACGCGCCTTGCCAGCCGGATTGCGGCGACATGATCGAGACGTGCTGCCGTGCAAGGCTCGCCACCAGTGCGATATTGCGGAACATGTCCGGCTGGCCTTTGAGCTGCCATACGGCGCCGCCAATATCGAGGGTGGCCGAAGCGGTGCGCAGCGTCTTCCACTTTTCGATTCCTCCGTGTGCCTCTACGGCGCGTTCGAGCAAAGTACTCATTGTCTATTCCTTGGCTGCAGCGGTTGCCACGAGCGTTATTGCTCGCCCGGGAATGCGTTGCCGAACATCGGGTAGCCGCCGGCGGACTCGCTGCGCTTCGGCTCGTCCTGCAGCACGTCCCAATGCTCGACGAGCTTGCCATTCTCGATGCGCAGGATATCCACGGCGATCAGGGCGGCAGGCGTGGCAGAACTGGTGTAGCGGCTGTGCACCCAGACGAAGTCGTCTTTGGCGATCACCATGTCGTACTCGAATCGAATATCGCCCATCGAACGCACGAGGCCGAAGAGCCCGTCGCGTCCGGCGGGAACGTGCCGGCTGTGCTGCACATAGGCAGCGGACCAGAACTGCGCGGCCTTCTCGTAGTCCTTCTTGTTGAACAGCGTTTCGAGCGCTTCGAGCACGAACGCCGTGTTTTTCGCTTCAGTTGCGGTGGTCATGGTCAGGCGCCTCTCAATCAACGGGAATCGGGTTATCGACGACGAACTGGTTGAACTGTTCGACGAAAGCGTGTTCGTTGGGTCCGGCGTTGTCGCGCATCGGCTTCGCCGCATCGACCACGACCTCCGTCGTCGCGGTTTCCAGCAGCTTCAGCGTTTCGGCGATGAAGGCGTCGAGCGGCATGGCGCGCGGGTCGCCGCTCTTGTGAACGAGGTCCGTATCGACCCAGGGCGGCGCGATCTCGAGCACCTTCACGCTCGTATCGCGCAGCGCGAAGCGCTGCGAAAGCGTGTACGAGTGAATCGCTGCCTTGGTCGCGGAGTACAGCGCCGTGGCCGCGAGCGGCACATACGCGAGCACGGAACTGTTGTTGATGATGTACGACTCTGATTGTTGCTTCAGATGCTCGACGAACGCGGCGCTGACGCGGACCGGACCGAGCAGGTTGGTGTTCACGAGCCGCACGGCCTGTGCGTCGTCGAGTGCGCCGCCGGCGTCGTCGAATGGCATGATGCCGGCGTTGTTGATCACGACATTCAGCGACGGATAACGCGCGATCAATTGCGCGGCGACTTCGCGAATCTGCGTGGCGTTGCCGATATCGAGTTCGACGGTATCGATGCCGGGATTGAGCCTCGCGATCTCGTCGAGCAGAGACTTGCGCCGCCCCGCGACGATGACCTTGTTGCCACGGCGATGGAGGGCTTCTGCCAGTGCGCGCCCGATGCCCGAGGTGCCGCCCGTGATGAATACGGTATTGCCGCTGAGTTTCATGATTGTGCTCCTGATTGCAACGAGTTAAACGTTAGGATGGCGAATTAAATTTAACCGAGCCCCACGCAAAAAAATGCCGCGACACCTGCGCGCGCCGCATTGGCGCTGCGCCGGCGTTGCGTCGGCACACCGGTGCGGGGGTCACTCGCCAAACGAACCATGATCCGATTGTGGTGGCTAACGCCGGCCCGATAAATCTCGCGTTCGGTTCAACAGTGTTATCGGAAAGGAGAACAATGCGCAGTGGTTGCGCCTGATTATGTTCGCGCTACCCAAGGGGCAGCGTTTCGTCCCCAGTAAGGTTGGCGCCAACGGCATCCCGGGCGTCCTGGGCGTCGACGCTCGTCGGGCGGCACCGCGCTTCGGCTTCCGGGGTGCTGGACATCAACGGGTTCGTGCGGAACAGTTCGGCGATCCAGTCGATAAACGCGCGCACGGTGGCGGAGAGATGGCGGCTGTGCGGATAAACAGCGGAAATGGGCAGCGTCGGCGGCTTCCATGGCGAAAGGATTTCGACCAATGCGCCCGATTCGAGGTAGGGCAGCGCGATGAAGCGCGCGCCCTGAGCGATCCCGAGCCCGCTTAGCGCGCCGCCCAGATACGCCTCGGCGTCGTTCACGGCGATCGAGCCGGACATTTTCACCTCGGTCACTTCGCCGCCATCGGCTTCGAACGTGAGAGGCATGATGCGGCCGGTGCGGGGCCAGTAGTAATTCACCGCGCGGTGACTGGCCAGCTCGGCCAGGGTTTGCGGGGTGCCTGCCTTGTCGAGATACGCCGGGCTGGCAACCGTGACGGCCTGATACACACCGACACGACGCGCGACGAGCGACGAATCCTGCAGGGTGCCAATGCGCACCACGCAATCGATGCCTTCCTGGACGAGATCGAGCGGTTTGTCGCCCAAGCCGAGCATCAGGTCGATTTCCGGATACCGCTCGTGAAAATCGCCCAGCGCGGGCATGACGATGAGGCGGCCGAGCGCGCCGGGCATGTCCACACGCAGCTTCCCGCGCGGGGAACGCTGCTTGCCGAGGAAGGAGCTTTCGATATCGTCGATGTCCGCAAGCACGCGCACACAACGCTCGTAGCAGGCCGCACCGTCTGGCGTCAGGTTGATACTGCGGGTTGTGCGTTGCAGCAGGCGTGTTTTGAGGTGCGCTTCGAGGCTTTGGACGATCACTGTCACGCGCGCGCGGGGCATGTCCAGCGTCTCCGCCGCGCGCGTGAAGCTATTGGTCTCCACCACTCGCGCGAATACTTTCATGGCTACCACGATATCCATGTCCTCACCTCGTCGGATCCGGGCGAGGCCAGCACGCCCAGCGCGAAGTCTAAACTGCCGCTGCCGACGGTGCCACGGGCCCGCCGCGGCTCCTCCACGGCAACGGCGTCTCCCGTGCAAAGCCGCTAAACTCGGCTTTCTGCGCTGTCCAACGCGCACCGCTGGAGATTGCCGATGAAACTGGTGGGCCCGTGGATATCCGGCTACACGCGGCGGGTGGGGATCACGCTAAACCTGCTGCAGATTCCGTTCGAACATCTGGCTTATCACGCCTATCGGGAACCGGAACGCGTGAGGGTGTTCAATCCGATGGTGCGCGTGCCCGCACTGCAGCTGGACGACGGCCAGGTGCTCATCGACAGCCACGCGGTCGTCGACTATCTGGACAGCATCGTGCCGGCCGACCGGCGCTTGATGCCGGCGAGCGGCCCGGAGCGCGTGCGCGCGATGCAGCTCGTCGGCTACGGTTGCGCCTGTTACGACAAGGTGGCCCGCTATTGCGACGAGCTGATGCTGCGTCCCGAGGCCCACCGGCTCGCTCACCTGCAGGCCGGTTATCGGGAACAGCTGCAGAGCGGCTTGTGCGTGCTGGAAGCGGCGCATGCGGACCCATGGCTGCTCGGCTCGCGCATCTTGCAGGCCGACATCATGGCAGTCGTGGCGTTCCAAAGTGCCTCGGCGGTCTTGCCCCGCCTATTCCACGGCGAATCGTTCCCGCAACTGGCCGCGCTCGCGCAGCAAGCGATGCAATACACAGCGTTTTCCTCGACGCTCCCCGACCTGGAGGAACTGCAGGCCTCGGGTCTCATTGACGCGAATCACGGCGTGTAGCGAACAGCGGTTAGAGATCCAGCGTCACGCCGCCCGCCGCCGGATGCCCGACGCAGATCAGCGCGTAGCCTGGCTCGACGTCGAATTCCGGCGCTTCGTCGTATTCCACGCCGCCTTCCAGCACGCGCGCGGCGCAGGTTCCGCACATGCCGGAGCGGCAGTTGGACGCCGCGTTCGTGCCGCAGCGCTCGGCTGCATCGAGCAGCGAACCCTGCTGCGGCTCCCAGCGAACCGTTTTCCCTGTGCGGGCAAATGTCACCGGACCGCCTTTCGTCGCGTCTCCCGCAATGGGAGGTTGCTCAGGCGACGTACGCTTCACGCTCGACGGACCGAACGCCTCGAACCGGATGCGCTCGTCGGCGATATTCAGCGCGCGCAGCCCGTCGTACAAGTCGCGCATGAATGCTTCGGGGCCGCACAGATAGAAGTCGTAGTCGTCGAACGGCAGGAAGCGGCGCAAGGCATTCACGTCCACACGGCCCGCGAGCCTCTCGCCATCAGGCGCGTCGTGCTGCGCGGCGCTGTCGTACAGATGCACCGACACGTTCGGATGCGCACGTTCGATCTCGCGCAGTACGGCGGCGAACGGTCTTTCGTGCTCACCGCGCGTACCGTGGAACACATGGATACGGCGCTGCGGTTCGAGCGCGAGCGCCGCGTCGAGCATGGCCAGCATCGGCGTGATGCCGATACCTGCCGCTGCCAGCACGATCGCGCGCGGGCTGCTTGCATCGAGCTTGAACGACCCGCGTGGCGCCAGCGTGTCGATCAGCGAGCCGATGCGCGCGTGTTCATGCAGCCAGCGCGACGCCGCGCCGTCGCGCTTCACGCTGATCCGGTAGCGCGCGGGTCGCGCGGCATCGTGCGCCGCAGAGAGCGTATACGTGCGCGTGAGCGGCTTGTTCGATCCCGGTGCGGCGACGCGCAGTGGAAGGTACTGCCCGGCTTCGAATGGTGTGAGTGGCCGACTGTCCACCGGTTCGAAAGAGAATGAACGGATCGTTGGAGATTCGTCGTGCACGTCGGCCACGCGCAGCGTGCGCCATGAGGGTGCGTCGGCTTTTTTCGGCGCAGCGGCTAACACCTGCTCGAACTGCGGCGCATAGTCGACCGCCGACCAGCGCAGCGGCAACGCGCCTCGCACGCGCCGCACCTCGTGCAGATGAAAGCGAACCAGCCGCTGCGCCATCGGGAATTGCGCGACCTCCGGGCCGTCCCAGATCACCTCGGCGCGCACGGCGAGATAGAGCAGATCGCCGCGCTCGAAGTCGACGAACAGCAGCCCCGCGCGCGGCTCGCGCAGCAGGTTGCCGATCGTGTTGAAAAAATTGTTGCCGCTGAAGTCGGGCGCGGTCAGCGTGCGCGCGTCGTCGATCCGCACGAAGCCGGGCACGCCGCCGCGATGCGAGACATCCACGCCGCGCCCGGCTGCGGCTGCATCGTCGAGATTGGCGCTCGCGATAAAAAATGCGTCGGCGCGGGCAATCAGGGCGCGGTCGTCTTCCGAGAGTGAATCCGCGTGTTCGACCGACGCGTTCGGCGGCAGGTTGCCGACGAACGTCGGCTCGCGGCCGTTGATGTACTTCGGGCAGTTGCCGAAGCTTTGCTTGACCGCGAGCGTGACTACGTCGCCGTCTACCGCTTCGATCACGCCATTCACGCGGTTGCGCCGCCGCGTGTGCGGCTGGATGCCGAGCCCGCCGATTCGCGCGCCCGGCACCCAGCTTCCCGCGAGCGGGTCGCCCGGCAACGCGCCGCCGTCGATGCGCAGCGTGCGGCTGTCCGGCGTCGATACGAAGCCCGCCGTGTTCGCGCGCATCGTCGCCCAGGGCTGACTGTTTGCATCGACGCCGCCGAACACCATGAACGGCAGCATCGCGAAGAACGCACGATGCTGGTCCGGCATCTGGTCGCGAATACCGCGCGAGCCGTACGCGAGCGCGATGTCGGCGACGCCCGCCCGCGATTGCGCCTCACGTTCGCCGTCGTGAAACGGGCCGATCGCGTGATAGGGGTTCAGTTCAGGCAGTGCATTCATGACGGTCTCGGGTTGGCGACGCGCGCGTGCGGTTCAGGCCGCTAGCAGGCCCGCTTGCGTCGATGGCATTGGCACGAAGCCCGGCAACGCGGCGACGCGTTCGAGCCATGCACGCAGATGCGCATACGGCTCGAGCGACACGCCGCCTTCAGGGGCATGCGCGATATACGTATGCGCGGCGATATCGGCGATCGTTACGTGACTGCCTGCCGCGAATGGCTTGTGCGCGAGTTCGGCATCGAGCAGCGGCAGCAGGGTTGCAGCGGTTTCCTGTGCGCGCGCCAGATCGAGATCGCGCTTGAACACATGGACGAGACGCGCGGCGCACGGGCCGTATGCAATAGGGCCGGCGGCAAGCGACAGCCAGCGTTGCACGTTTGCCGCGCCGAGTGCGTCGTCCGGCAGCCACGACGGATCGCCGTAGCGCTTGGCCAGATACACGAGAATCGCGTTCGAATCGAACAGTACCGTGTCACCGTCGACGATGGTCGGCACCTGGCCGAATGGATTGAGCTTCAGATACGCGCTCTGGCGATGCTCGCCTGCGGCGAGATCCACCGGCACGATCTCGAACGGCAGATCGAGCAGGGAGAGGAAGAGCCGCACGCGGTGCCCGTGACCGGACAGCGGTGTGGTGTACAGGCGGATCGGCGTGGCGGGACGGGCAGCAGGCATCGGCATTCTCCATAACGAAAGCGCTTCGGAAAGAAGCGGCAGGGAGTTTGCAGATTAGGCAATGACTGCGTGCGCGAGAAGACTGCTAAGCTTGTAATCATTTTCTATCGAAAGTGGACAATCGCCGATGACCGATGTGCGCGACGTCAATCTGAACCGGCTGGCGGTGTTCGTCGCCGTGGTCGAAGCGGGCTCGCTGACGGCGGCGGCCGAGCGGCTTGGCATTGCCAAGACGATGGTCAGCGCGCATATGCAGCGACTCGAACGCGAGATCGGCGCGAGCCTGATCGCACGCACCACGCGGCGACTTTCCGTGACCGACGCGGGCCGCGCGTTTTACGACGCCAGTTGCCGCATCCTGCAGATGACGGAAGAGGCCCTTTCGGCGGCGTCGGGCGAGGCATCGCCCGCGCGCGGTACGCTGCGGGTGAGCGCGCCGGTCGACTACGGCGCACAGGTCGTGGCGCCCGCGCTCGTCGATTTACGCGGCGCGTATCCGGAACTCGAAATCGAACTGGTCTGTGCCGACCACTATGTCGATCTGATCGGCGAGGGCATCGATCTGGCGGTGCGGCTGGGCAACTTGCCGGACTCGAACTACCGTTCGGTGAAACTCGGCAGCTACGTGCGCTGGCTGGTCGCGAGCCCTGCGTTCGTCGCGCGGCACGGCATGCCGGGTTCGCTGAAGGCACTGGCGTCCTTGCCGCATATCGCGATGACGGTGCTGCGGCATCCGTCGACGCTCGAGTTGACGCGCGACGCCGGGCGGCTCGCCGCGGGCCGCGTCACCCGCGACAAGGCCGTGCGCCGCGTGCGCTGCGTGAACGCCATGAGCGTGAACACGGCCACCTCGGCTCGCGCCGCGGTCCTCGCGGGCGGTGGCTTTGCCGCGCTGACCGACTTCTCGACGCGCGCCGATGTGGCGTCTGGCGCCCTCGTGCGGTTGCTGCCCGAATGGTCCGGCGTGCCTTCGAACGTGCAGGCCGTGTTTGCGCCGACGAGCTATCCGTCGGGCAAGGTGCGGGCGGTGATCGAGGCGCTGAAGGCGCGGGTCGCGAAAAGCGCGGCGTGAGAAATACTGCGCCTTCAAATGTCGAAGGGTCGGGGTAGGGTCCCCGCGTTTGCAGTCGTCCCGGTTGTTCCCGTGAAAGGCGACTCGAACGGCGCGATTTCGATTTCCGGATTGACGAGGTCGCTCTCACGCTCGCGCTCGTACTGCTCGGTCCAGATCTGGCTATCGGGAAACCAGAATGCGTTCTCGCGCGGTGCCACGGCAAGCCTGACCCGCAGCGAAGGATTGAAGATTTTGGACCATGCAGACAAATAGGAGGGCGTCTTGATCAAATGCCCGCAATTGGCCAGCAGCAGGCTCGCGACCAGGGCTTCGCGGGCGATGGCGAGTCCGGGATGACCGCTGAAGTGCACGGGTTTTTCACCGCTCGCGAGCAGCGCGGCAGGCGCGACGTTCACGGGCACCGCGAAGCCCCACTTCAGGAAGAAGTCAAGAAACGCCTGCTCGTCGCTGGAGACGAAGATGCGGGTGAGATGGCGATCTTCCGCAAGCGCTTTCTCGACCTTATGGCAAAACGCATTCCATTCGATCGTATGGGCTTCGAACTTTTTATCCGTGCCGCGAAAGTGGACGCCCAGTGTCGATGAACCGATATCGAGCCGTTCGCTGATGCGCGCGACTTCCTCCCGGATCGACTCGCTTGGCCGGTAGTTCGACAGGAACAGTGTGCTCGCCCGCTGCAGCCCGAGGCCGGCTTCGTAACGGCGAAAACCCAGATCGCCGAGATCGCGCACGACCGACGTTCGCAAACCAGAGCGCTGCGCTTGTGGCATGGCAGGCAGTGCGAGGTTTTCAAAGCATTCGGCTAGCCAGTCGATTTTGCCTTGCGGGTCGCCATAACTGCCGCCACGCGCGGAAATGACGGGCGTCAGACGCTTTTCGTCGCAGTACAGGAGGGTGCACAGGACAATCTGCATGACGGAAAAGAAGCCCGAACTCGCCCGGATCTCGATGACGAAGTGGCCGCGGTTGAGGCGTTGTCTGGCATGGAGGGCAACGCGGCCTGGCGTATTGAGCGCATTTTTGAAGTCTTCGCTGCGCCGCACCTGCCTCGCGAAATCAACAAGGTTTCTGAACATGCCATGTCCCTTCGATCCAGGCGACGGAGATGACTACGCGAGCGGGGCGCCCGCGGTCGATTCCGTCGATGGATTCGCGTTTAACTGCGTTAGCAACGATTGGGGATGAGACGTCTGTTTTCCGGCGATAGCTTAATTGTCGTGCCCGTGTGGGTTCACCGGTTCTTTGGCATCCTAACAGGTTGAGGCATTCCTGGCTGGCGTGTTTGCGCATGGATTAAGCTGAGGATTCAGCTGGCTTGCCCGATGCTAATCGCCGCTCGCGCGCCTAGGCAAACGGCCAGAGCTGCGCATCCGGCACGTCGATGCGCAGGTTCTCCATCAGCACCGTTTCGATCGGCTCGCGCGATTCGCCCTCGCTTACGACCTTGATGGGCAGCCCGTGGCTCATATCGAACCACAATTCATAGCGGAACACGCCGCTCGCCCGGTATCCTGGCCGGCACGCCACGATCACATGCGCCGCCTCGCGCGCGTCGATCGTCTCAGCGCCGACGTTTTGTGTGTCGCCATGTTGTTGGAGCGCGCGGACATTGGCGAGCAGGGCGCCGATATCGGACTCGTCCACGCGATGCCCCTGCGGGCTCTGGATCATGTGATTGTCGGGGCTCAGCGTGAGCCGCGGAAACGTGTCGATGCCGAACGGCCAGAGCTTGACCTTGCCCGATTCAGGGCTGAAGGTGAGTGTCGCGCCCGCATGCGGCCGGATGAAGTCCATCCGAACGAAACCCGGCTTGCGGTAACCATAAAGTACCTCGACCGTTTCCGCCCGCGCCGATGTCGATTTCAGCGTGACCTGATAGTTTGCGAGCGCATCGAAGCGTGCCTGCGCGACGGCCACGTAATCGCGGACTGGGAGCGCCATCGCCGCCTCCTATACTCCAACGTGGATGATGCGTCATTCTGGAGCACGGCTTCGCCCCCCGCAATGCAGACCTGGCCGTATTGCAAACCAGGAGGAAGCGAACGATGGCGGAATTCCGTCTGACCACCTTGTGGTGCATCGAGGCGCCGCTGCAGCCGGTTTGGGACGCGATCCACGATTCGATGACCTGGCCGAAGTGGTGGAAGAGTGTCGAAGCCGTGCGCGAGTTGCAGGCGGGCGGGACAGACGGTCTCGGCGCGGTGCATCGCTACACCTGGAAGGGCGCGTTGCCCTATCGCGTGATCATCGACGTGCGTGTGACGCGCGTCACGCCGCTCGTGGCGCTCGAGGGCGAAGCCAGCGGCGCGCTGGAGGGCGTGGGGCGCTGGCATTTCGCAGCCGACGGCAACCGCACGATGGTGCGCTACGACTGGCAGGTCAGGACGGCCAGTGCGTGGATGAGCGCGGTCGCGTTCGCGCCGCTCGCGCGGCTGGTATTCCGCTGGAATCACGATTCGATCATGCGCGAAGGGGGGCGCGCACTGGCGCACCTGCTCGAGGCGCGGCTTGTCGATTGCCGCGCCGAACGTGACGCCAGGCGTAGCACCAAACACAGCACCAAGCGCAGCACCAAGCCGCGATAAGTGCAACAATCGAACCCGTTGGCGCGCTTGTACACCGCTTGTACACGATTGCACGTGCTTTTCCGCCCGATTTCTGCGAGAAGGAGGCGTGATGAACCACCCCCACCGCTTACTTGCCTTGCATGGGAGGCAACATGACTGAGATCGAAAAGGAGCCGGTCGTCGCCGTGCTGAACAAGATCCTCGAATCCGAGCTGGCGGGCGTGGTGCGGTACACGCACTATTCGTTCCTGGTGTTCGGATTCGGCCGCATTCCGATCGTCTCCTGGCTGCGGCAGCAGGCCGACGAATCGCTCCTGCATGCGCAGCAGGCCGGCGAATGGATCACGACGCTCGGCGCGTATCCGTCGCTCGAAATCGGACCGCTGCTCGATTCCCATACGTTCGATATCGGCTCCATCCTGCGCGAATCGCTCGAAGCCGAACAGATCGCGCTCGGTCTGTACCGCGAGCTGCTCTCGCTCGTGGCAGACCGCTCGGTTGCGCTCGAAGAGTACGCGCGCCAGATGATCCAGGTCGAGGAACTGCACGCGGGCGAGGTCGACAAGATGCTGCGCCGTCCCGGCTCGACCACGACCTCGCCGCAGCACGGCATGGGGCTGGCCGAATAGGCGCGCTAGCCGGGCCGCTATGCTGACGCTCGCCAATGTGTCGAAGCACTACGACGGCACCACGCCGCGCAACGTGCTGCGCGGCGTGAATCTCGAACTGGGCTCGGGAGAGTGCGTCGCGATCATGGGCGAATCGGGCGCGGGCAAATCGACGCTGCTCAATCTCGCGGCCGGACTCGACCGGCCGGATGCGGGACACATCGTCTTCGACGGCAACGACCTCGCCACGCTCGACGACGACGCTGCCACCCTGCAGCGCCGCCAGAAAATGGGTTTCGTGTTCCAGGCGTTTCATGTGCTGCCGAATCTCTCGGCGGCGCAGAACATCGCGCTGCCGCTGCTGCTGAACGGCGCGCGCGCGAAAGACGTGCCGGCGCGCGTGTCGCTCGTGCTGCAGGCGGTCGGGCTCGGCGGGCGCGAGCACGCGTTGCCGCGCGAGTTGTCGGGTGGCGAATTGCAGCGCGTGGCGATCGCACGTGCGCTCGTGCATCAGCCGCGTCTCGTGCTGGCCGACGAGCCCACCGGCAATCTCGATCACGACACGGCGATGCGCGTGCTCGCGCTGCTGCGCGATCTGGCGCAACAGAACGGCGCAGGCGTGCTGCTCGCGACGCACTCGGCTGCCGTGGCGGCTGCCGCCGACCGCGTGCTGCGGCTCACGCCCGACGGGCTCGAGCCGTACACGCCGCGCGCAGGCGGCGCGTAGGCGATGCGCTGGCTCGGCGCCGAGCGCGCGTCGCGCGACTCCGACGCAGCGCGTGCATCGCGCTGCCCGGGCCATGGCATGCCCGCTGGCGGAGTCGGTGCGGCGCTCATCGGCGGGGAAATGCGCGCGCATCCGCTGCGCACGTTGATCGGCATTCTCGCGATCGCCGCGGGCGTCGCGATGGGCTACGCCGTGCAGTTGATCAATCGCGCGGCGCTCAACGAGTTGTCGGCCACGGTCAACTCGCTGATGGGCAACGCCGATCTCGAACTGCGCGGCCCGCGCGCGGGCTTCGATGAGGCGCTGTATCCGCGTATTGCGCGTTTGCCCGAGGTCGCGGCGGCCAGCCCCGTGGTCGAGGTCGACGCGCGCGTCGCGGGACGCGACGAGTCGTTGAAGCTGCTGGGCGTCGATGTCTTTCGCGCAGGCTACGTCACGCCGAATCTCGTCGGGCGCGTGGATCGAGCGGATCGCGCCAGTCACACGAATGGCGCGAAGGCAAGCACCCTCGATCTGCTCGACCCCGACACGGTGTTTCTCTCGCCCGCCGCGCTGACCTGGCTCGCGCTCAAGCCCGGCGACACGCTCACGGTACAGGTCGGGCTCGCTTCGGTCGCGCTGCGCGTTGCGGGCGTGTTGCCCGCGTCGGGCGATGCGGTGCGCGTCGGCGTGATGGACATCGGCGCCGCGCAATGGCGCTTGCAGCGGCTCGGCACGCTCGAGCGCATCGACATCAAGCTCAAGCCGGGCGTCGACGCCGAAGCGTTCGCGCGTTCGATCGCGCCGCGATTGCCCGCGGGTGTCTCCGCCGTCACGCCGCGCGACAACGCGCACCGCACATCGATGCTTTCGCGCGCCTATCGCGCCAATCTCAACGTGCTTGCGCTCGTCGCGCTGTTCACGGGCGCATTCCTCGTCTTCACGATGCAGGCGCTCGCCGTGCTGCGGCGCCGCGCGCAGTTTGCGCTGCTGCGCGCGATCGGCGTGACGCGGCGGGGCGTGCTATGGCTCGTCGTCGCGGAGGGCGCGATCCTCGGCGTGCTCGGCGCCGCCGCGGGGCTCGCCATCGGCTTCGCGCTCGCGGCCGCCGTGCTCCGTTATGCGGGCGGCGATCTGGGCGGCGGCTATTTCGAAGGGGTGCAGCCGCGCTTGTATTTCGATGCGCTGCCCGCCGCGATATTTTTTGCGCTGGGCGTGGCCGCATCGGTGCTCGGCAGTCTCGCGCCGGCGCTCGAAGCGGCGAGGGCGCGGCCCGCGCGGGCGCTGAAGGCGGGCGACGAGGAAGCGCCGGCCGCACGCTTGCGCACGAAGCGCACCGTTGCGGCGGCGCTGCTCGCGCTCGCCGCCGGGCTCGTGGCGGCGCTGTTGCCGCCCGTGGCCGGCTTGCCGGTGTTCGGCTATCTCGCCATCGCGTTGTTGCTGCTGGGCGGCGTGCTCGCGATGCCGGCCGTCGCGCGTGCGGTGTTCGCCTTGCTGCCGCGCTCGAATCATGTCGTGCCGCAGCTTGTGCTCGCGCAGCTCGCCAATGCCCCCGGCCGCGCGACGATCGGCCTGGCGGGCATCGTCACGAGCTTCAGCCTGATGACGGCGATGGCGATCATGGTGTCGAGCTTTCGCGTCGCGGTCGACGACTGGCTGCAGTTGCTGCTGCCCGCGCCGCTTTACCTGCGCGCTGCGCCCGGCGGCGACAGCGCATTCCTCTCGCCGGGCGATCAGGCGGCCATCGCGGCCACGCCAGGCGTGGCGCGCGCGGAGTTTCTTCGCGCGACGCAAATCTCGCTCGACGCTCGCCTGCCGCCTGTGAGCCTGCTCGCGCGGCCCATCGATGCGCGCAATCCCGCCGCGCGTCTGCCGCTGACGAGCGCGCCGCTCGCGCCGCAGCCCGGCGACCCGCCGCCCGTGTGGATCAGCGAGGCCGCCGCCGATCTGTATGGGATGCACCCGGGTCAGCGCATTACGCTGCCGCTGGCGGGGCAGCGCCTCCCGTTCACGGTGGCCGGCATCTGGCGCGATTACGCACGCCAGTTCGGCGCCATTGTGATCGACGCGAGCGACTATCGCCGCCTGACTGGCGACACACGCGTGAGCGACGCCGCCTTATGGATCGCCCCGGGCGTGGCGCCGGCGCAGGCGATCGCGCGCTTGCGCGAGGGCGTGCGCGGCGGGCAGCGTCTGGAGTTTGCGCAGCCCGGCGAGATTCGCGCGGCGAGCCTACGGATTTTCGATCGCAGCTTCGCCGTGACGTATCTGCTGGAGGCGGTGGCGGTGATCATCGGACTGTTCGGCGTTGGCGCGAGCTTCGGCTCGCAGGCGCTTGCGCGCACGCGCGAGTTCGGCATGCTGCGGCACATCGGCGTGACGCGCCGCCAGATCGGCGTCATGCTCGCGATGGAGGGTGCGCTCGTGGCGCTGCTTGGCGTGCTCGCCGGGCTGACGCTGGGCCTGGGTCTCGCGATGGTGCTCGTGCATGTCGTCAACCCGCAGTCGTTTCACTGGACGATGAGCGTGCACATGCCGTGGGGGTTGCTCGCCGCGCTGGCGTTGGCGGTCGTCCTCGCCGCCGCGCTCACGGCGCTCCTGAGTTCGCGCGCGGCAATGTCGGTGGACGCGGTGCGCGCCGTACGCGACGACTGGTGACGCGATGAGACGGCGCACGTTCCTTTTTTGGCCGCTGGCCGCCCTGACGCAGAACGCCGCGCGGGCGAGCCTGCCGCAATATCCGCCGGTCACGAGCGGACAGCCGCTTGTGTTCCCGCGCGACTATGGCGCGCATTCGAGCTTTCGCAACGAATGGTGGTACGTGACGGGCTGGCTGCAAACGCATGCCGGTGCATCGCTGGGTTTCGAAGCGACATTCTTCCGCTCGCGCCCCGCGCTCGATGAGGCGAACCCGAGCCGCTTCGCGCCGGATCAATTGCTGTTCGCCAACGTGGCGCTGAGCGATCCTAGCGCGGCCAGCCTGCAGCACGACCAGCGCGTCGCGCGGCGCGGCTTTGGACTTGCCGAAGCGAGCGAGACGGACACGGCCGTTCATATCGACGACTGGTCGCTCGTACGCAATGCTAACGGCCGCTACCGCCTGAACGTGGCCACGCCCGGCTTCGCCTTCGCCTTCACGTTGGCGCCGGCACAGCCGGTGCTCGTCAACGGTGCAGGCGGGTATAGCCGCAAAGGTCCGCTGCCGGAGGAGGCCAGCTACTACTACAGCCAGCCGTGGCTGCAGGTCGAAGGCGTGCTCGAACGCAGTGCCGATGCGCGCGGCAAAGGGGAGCCCGTGCGCGGGTTGGCGTGGCTCGACCACGAATGGTCGTCGGCGCCGCTAGCCGACGACGCCGTTGGCTGGGATTGGATCGGCATCAATTTCGACGACGGCGGCGCGCTGATGGCCTTGCAGATTCGCGACAAGGCAGGCCGCAAGTTCTGGGCAGGCGGCACGCTGCGCGCCGCCGATGGAAGCACGCATGCGCTATCGCCCGATAGCATTCGTTTCACGCCGCTGCGCCGGTGGCGTTCGCCGCATACCGGCGCGGAGTATCCGGTGGCGATGCGCGTCGATGCGCAGGACCGGCATCTGACGCTCGTGCCGCTCATGGACGATCAGGAATTCGACAGCCGCGTGACGACCGGCGCGGTGTATTGGGAGGGCGCCGTGACGGCCTTCGAGGCGGGCGCAAGCGCGGCAAAACCGGCTGCAAAACCGGTCGGACGCGGCTATCTCGAGCTGACGGGCTATGTCCAGCGGCTTGCGCTTTAGCAGCCTCATCCCAGTTCGAACGACGTCACCCCGAACACCCGATCCATCGCAATCGCGGGTGCGCCTTTCGTGTACATTCGCGCGGTTTCGAAGACGCTCGCCATGCCGTGCCGCTCGGCCAGCGCGACGGCCGCGGGATTCGTCTGCGGTACGTCGAGCACGATGACCTCGCCGGGCATGCGTGCCGCAAGCGCGCGAAAGAGGCCCGTGGCGACGTCCGCGTCGTCGGCGAACAGCGGGCCGATCTTGCAGCCCGCCTGGCAGCGGCGCACGACGCCGTATCCGGCGACCCGGCCCGCGTCGATGGTTGCGAGCGCAACGGCATCCGGCTGCGCGATCCAGGCCGAGAGGAAGCGCTCACGCTGCGCGGGAAAACAGGAGCGATCGTAGGCAAGCAGCTGCGCGAACGGCACGTCGGCCACCGCCGCCACATGCGCGCAACCGATGCCGCTCACGAGGCCCTGATAGCGGATGTTGCGGTACGCGAGCTGGAACCCGGACTTCCGGTAGTTCGCCTGCTGGGCAACGACGCCGTCGAGGCCGATGTTGCGGTCTCCCAGGTAACGCATGCCATGCTGCCAGGTCCGCAGGCCGAAGCCTTTGCCGCGAAAACCGGGTTTCACGATGTAAAGGCCGATGAAGCCAAAGCTGTCGTCATAGGCGACGGCGCAAATGCAGGCAACCGGCTCGCCGCGCCAGACGCCGACGAAGAAGCCGTCCGGGTCTGCTTCCCTGAAACATGGCGGGTCGTGCCAGCCGGGATTCCATCCCTCTGCGGCGGCCCATTCCACCGACATGGCCACCTCGTCGGCCGACATGGTGCGCACGATGAAGTCGTCGGTTTCGTCCATGAGACTGGAGCACGCAGTTCTTGCAGCAGTGGTCAGGGGGCACGACTGCCCGTTCGTCTGGATTATGCCACCGCTGAATAGCAACGCCGCGCTACACGGCCAGCCGGTCTCGCAACTGCCGCCGCAGCACTTTCCCAACCGGCGTTTTCGGCAAATCGTTCACGAAGACCACGTGCTTCGGCACTTTGTAAGCGGTGAGACTGGTCCGCGCAAACTCGATCACGTCCGCCTCGGTCAGCCTGGGTTCTTTTTTCACCACGAAGGCGACAGGCGTCTCACCGGATTGCTCATCCACCACACCCACGACCGCGACTTCCAGAATGCCGGGATGCCGAAACAGCACGCCCTCCACCTCGTTCGGGTAGACGTTGAAACCGGAGACCAGAATCATGTCCCGCTTGCGGTCGACAATCCGGATCACACCGCGCTCGTCCATGATCCCGATATCGCCGGTCGAGAAGAATCCATCGGTGCCGATTGCCTGGGCCGTTTCCTCCGGCCGGTTGAAGTAGCCCTGCATGACTACCGGTCCTGCAACGCAGATTTCACCCGGCATACCGGCGCAGACGGCCGCGCCGCGTTCGTCGCGGATTTCAATGCGCATGGATGGCAGCGGCACGCCGATCGTGCCTTCAAACGCCGTTTGCGTGACGGGATTGGCCGTCACCGCGCCGGCGGCTTCAGATAGCCCGTAGGCTTCCACCACCGGGCAGCCCGTCACTTTCTGCCAGCGCTCGGCAACGGCAGGCTGGGTCGCGGTGCCTCCCCCGAAGGTGCTGCGCAACGAGGAGAAGTCGAGCGCGCGAAAATCCTCGTTGTTCATCAGCGCCGTGAATAGCGTGTTGAGGCCGCCGAACACGGTTGGCCGATGCGTGACAAAGTCCTTCACGAGCGAAGGAATATCGCGTGGGTTCATGACCAGAACGCAGCGGGTGCCCAGATGCAACGAAACGAGGCATTGGCACACCAGAGCGGCCACGTGGTACAGGGGCAGGGCGATGAGCGTGATTTCGCCACTCTCGCGAAACACCGGTTGGACCCACGCGGCAAAGATCAGCACGTCGGCGAGCACGTTGCCGTGCGTGAGCACGGCCCCTTTGGGTTCGCCGGTCGTGCCGCCGGTGTATTGCAGGAACGCCCTTGTCTCGCGGTTCAGCGCCGGCCTCGTGAAGTCCGTGGCGGGACGGGCGGTCATGGCAGTCTTGAAGGCGATCGCACCGGGAATCGTCCAGTGCGGAACGAGCTTTTTCTTTTTTCGCACGACATAGTCGACGAGGACGGATCTCGGGAAGCGCTGCATCTCCGCCACGCGCGCGACGATCACATGCTCGATGGCGGCGTGGGCGAGCGCCTGCTCGAGCGTGGCCGCGGAAACTTCCATGACCACGATCGCACGCGCACCGGAATCCCCGATCAAATTCGCCAGTTCCGGTGCGGTGTAGAGCGGATTCACGTTGACCACGGTGAGCCCGGCACGCAGCGCGGCAAACATTGCGATGGGGTGTTGCAGGGAGTTCGGCAACATCAGTGCAATGCGGTCCCCGGGCTGGAGACCAAGGTCTTTCTGGAACCAGGCGGCGAGGCGCGCGGAGTCCTCTTCCAGCTGACGATAGGTGAGATCCACACCGAACTGATGAAAGGCGACACGGTCGCCAAAGCGGGCGACGGCGTGCTCCAGGAGGGCTGCCATCGAGGGGTAGTCATTGAGGTTGACGTCTGCCGCGACGCCGGCGGGATATTGCGAAAGCCAGGGCAAGTTCGACATGTCGTCCTCCGCTGCGGGGTCGCTTTGGCGTTCGCTGATTCTAATTTTGGACTCCTAGCGTATTCTCGCGGTGACTGGCCAAGTGTGCTCTAGCGCACGTACGCGTGCGATCCGATGCGCATTCGTGCGCGAAGGGCGATGGCTATTCGACGGGCGCCGGCTGAATGCCATTTTCCGGTTGAGGTTCTCTGGGCAGTTGCGACGCAGGCTCGAGGTCTTCTTCCGGCGTCGGCTCGACGGTTTGAACGACGGGCGGCGCGACACTTTTGGTCACAACGGGCACCTCGGAGACTGGCGCGCTCGCTCTGGGCTGCGCGGTGTGGGCGGCGGTCATGCCCGTGCCGACGTTCGAACTCGTGGTGTTCGCGCTTTTGAGCAGCCCCCGCGAATCGAACAGGAACACCGCCGCAGACGAATGTGTATCCGCGCCAGCGACGAGCGAGCCGATGAACGGGATATAGCTTTCCGGGTGCGGACGTGACGTGACATAGGTGTAGACGAGCAGCGTCGAGCCGTCGTCCAGCGCGGTCTCGACCGACGGCGGGCCGAGCACGGCTGTCACGTCTTGCAAGGTTGTCACGCCGTGCCGGAAGTTCGCCATCTGCTCGGGCCTCACCTCGACGCCGGCCGACACACAGCCGGCAAGCAGTGCGCCGCACAGTAGCCCAGTGACCACTTCGCGATTCATCACGCCTCGCCCCCCTGATATGGATTCTAGGACGAATGCGTCGGGCCGGCTGGCGTGAAACGATCGGCGCCGGCGTTCAAACCACGCCCAGCCACTCTTTCAATTGTGCGGCGCGAGACCGGCTCACCGGCACGACGCTGCGTTCGCCGTCGTCCATCACGAGGTTCACGCTGTCGTCGGCTTTGACGAGTTCCACGGCGTACGGCAGGTTGACGATATGGCTGCGATGCACGCGCACAAACGCGTTGCTGTCGAGCCGCAGCTCGAGGTCGGCGAGCGACAGGTTGGAGAGGTAGCGATCGTCCTTCGTGACGATCGTCGTGTAGTGGCCGTCGCCCTGAAAACGCACGATGTCCTTCAGGTCGATCAGGATCACGCGGTTCTTGCGGTACACCGGAATCTTGAAGAGCCGCCGCGGCGGCGTGGGCGCACCGGCATGCGACTCGGAGGAGGGCTCGGTCGTCAGGTCGGTGAGGTCGTAAAAAATCATGCAGGTGCCGCACGTGCCGTTCATGTCCGACATGCGCGAGACCTTGAGCATGAGAAGGCGGTCGGGAATGTTGATCATCATCGCGACCGGCGGCGGCGACTTCACGGGGCAGCCGCCGGCGTCGCGCGACTGCAGCAGGAAGCGCAGCTTGTCGCGGCTTTTTGCCGGGTGCAGCTGCACGACGTCAATGCCGAACAGCTTGTCCTGGGCTACGCCCAGCGACTGCTCGCCCGCGGGGCCGAGAATTTGCAGCGCGACGTCGTTGAACGCGCTGACGCGCCCCTGCGCGTCGAGCCACACCACACCCGGATTGAACTGCTCCAGGCGGTGCTGAAAAGACTCGGCGCGGCGCGCGTCGGTGGTCGGCATGGCGTGCTCGAACGGTTTCATCCAGGGTTCTCCCCGATGCGGCCGCGGCGTTGTGCGCGGCGTTTGCGGCGGCGGGACGCTGCCTCCGTTTTATGTCCTTTCCCCTTTTCGCGCAAGTTTTCCGGCACCCGGCGCAACCAGAACGCCGTTCGCGAAATCCCGTTGAATTGCTGCGTTGCATTGTGAAATCCTGAACTGCAGGACGATGCCAACAAGGAGACTAGTGTGATTCCCCGCCCATTCGAATACCACGCTCCACAAACCTTGTCCGAGGCGTTCGCGCTGCTCGGCACGCACGGCGAGACGGCCAAGCTGCTCGCGGGCGGCCATAGCCTGCTGCCGATGATGAAGCTGCGCTTCGCGCAGCCCGATCATCTGATCGATCTCGGGCGGCTCGCCGAACTCAAGGGCATCCGCGAGGAAAACGGCACGCTGTGGATCGGCGCGATGACAACCGAGAACGAGCTGATCTGGTCGGCGGTGCTGCAGGCGCGCTGCCCGCTCATCGTCGAGGGCGCGCGGCAGATTGCCGACCCGCAGGTGCGCTATCGCGGCACGCTGGGCGGCGATCTTTCGCACGGCGATCCAGGCAATGACCATCCCGCGTTGATGATCGCGCTCGACGCGTCGTTCGTGCTACAAGGCGCGGCGGGCGAGCGCGTGGTGAGCGCGGACGGCTTCTTCGTCGGCACCTATGCGACGCTGCTCGAGCCGGGCGAGATCATGACGGGCATCCGCATTCCCGTGCCGCCGCCCGGCACCGGCTACTGCTATGCAAAGCTCAAGCGCAAGACCGGCGACTTCGCAACCGCGGCGGCGGCTGTGACGTTGCACCTGGCCGGCGGCAACGTCGAGCACGCGCGCATTGCTCTGACGAATGTCGGCGACACGGTGATCCGCGCGGTGGACGCCGAGCAGGCGCTCATCGGCAAGCCGTTCGACGCACGCGCGCTCGACGAAGCCGCGCGGCTCGCCATGGCGGCATGCGATCCGGTGGAGGATTTGCGCGGCGACGCCGACTACAAGCGCGCGATGGCGGGCGAAATGACCCGCAGGGCGCTCACTAGCGCTTACGAACGGGCCACGAACCCGGCACGCCCCTGACTCACGGAGAACGCGAAATGGCCAGCAAAACCATGGTGTCGTTCAGCCTCAACGGCAGCGAGGTCGACGTCGTCGTCGAGCCGCGCGAACTGCTGATTCACACACTGCGCGAAAAATGCCAGCACACCGGGCCGCATATCGGTTGCGAGACGTCGCATTGCGGCGCCTGCACGGTCGATTTCAACGGCATGTCCGTGAAGTCCTGCACGCTGCTCACCGTGCAGGCTCAGGGCGCGGAAGTGCGTACGGTCGAAGGGCTCGCACAAGGCGGCACATTGCATGCGCTGCAGGAGGGCTTCATGCAGGAGCACGGGCTGCAATGCGGTTTCTGCACGCCGGGCATGCTGATGCGCGCGTACCGCCTGCTGCAGGAGAACCCCGATCCAACCGAAGCGGAAATCCGCTACTGGATGGCGGGGAACCTGTGCCGCTGCACGGGCTATCAGAACATCGTGAAGGCCGTGCAATACGCGGCGCGCAAGCTGCGCGGCGAAGCGGTCGAAACCTCGCATCCGCTCATCGAAGCGGGCGCGGCACAAGCGCACTGAGCGCCGGGAGACACGTCATGGGCAATCTCGACGCCAATCTCGAGCGTCTCGCCGCGCTCGAAGGCATGGGCTGCTCGCGCAAGCGCCGCGAGGACCCGCGTTTCATCCAGGGCAAGGGCAGCTACGTGGACGACATCAAGATGCCGGGCATGCTGTTCGGCGTGATGGTGCGCAGTCCTTACGCCCACGCACGCGTGAAGCGCATCGACAAGTCGCGCGCGCTCGCGCATCCGGGCGTGCACGCCGTGCTCACGGCGGATGATCTCAAGCCGCTCAAGTTGCACTGGATGCCGACGCTCGCAGGCGACGTGCAGGCCGTGCTCGCCGACGAAAAAGTCTGCTTCCAGAACCAGGAAGTCGCGTTCGTGGTGGCGGACGACCGCTACGTTGCGGCCGATGCGGCCGAACTCGTCGAAGTCGAGTACGAGGAATTGCCCGCGCTCGTCGATCCCATGAAGGCGCTGGAGCCCGACGCGCCCGTGATTCGCGAGGACATCCGCGACAAGGATACCGGCGCACATGGAGCGCGAAGGCATCCTAATCATATTTTCACGTGGACGATGGGCGACCGCGACAAGACGGACCGCATGTTCGAGAGCGCGGAGGTCACGGTCAAGCAGGATATCGCGTATCCGCGCGTGCATCCGTGCCCGCTCGAAACCTGCGGCTGCGTCGCGTCGTTCGACAAGGTGCGTGGCGATCTCACGGTCTACATCACCTCGCAGGCGCCTCATGTGGTGCGCACCGTGGTCGGGCTGCTCTCGTCGATTCCGGAGTCGAATATCCGCATCATCTCGCCCGATATCGGCGGCGGCTTCGGCAACAAGGTCGGCGTGTATCCGGGCTACGTGACGTCGATTGTCGCGTCCATCGTGCTCGGGCGTCCGGTCAAGTGGATCGAGTCGCGCAACGAGAATCTCTCGAGCACCGCATTCGCGCGCGACTATCACATGACCGGCGAGCTGGCCGCCGACAAGGACGGCCGCATCAAGGCGCTGCGCGTGAATGTGGTGGCCGACCACGGCGCGTTCGACGCGTGTGCCGACCCGACCAAGTGGCCCGCAGGCATGTTCCACGTCTGCACGGGCTCGTATGCGATCCCCAATGCGTTCGTCAGCGTCGACGGCGTGTACACGAACAAGTTTCCGGGCGGGGTCGCGTACCGCTGCTCGTTTCGCGTGACCGAGGCCGTCTACCTGATCGAGCGGATGGTCGATGTGCTGGCGCAAAAGCTCGGCATCGACAAGGCCGAGATCCGCTTGCGCAATTTCATTGCGAAGGAGCAGTTTCCGTACACGACGCCGCTTGGCCTCGAATACGATTCGGGCGATTACGAAACGGCGCTGAAAAAGGTGCTGGCCGCAGTCGACTACGACGCGCTGCGCGCGGAGCAGGCGCAACGCCGCGCGGACCCCGATGCGGAGTGGCTCATGGGCATCGGCCTCGTGAACTTCACCGAGATCGTCGGGGCGGGGCCGTCGAAAATGTGCGACATCCTTGGCGTGGGCATGTTCGATTCCTGCGAGATCCGCGTGCATCCGGACGGCTCGGCCATCGCGCGCATGGGCACGATCACGCAGGGCCAGGGGCACCAGACCACCTACGCGCAAATCATTGCGTCGGAGGCGGGCATTCCGGCCTCGAAAATCACGGTGGAAGAGGGCGATACCGCCACGGCTCCGTACGGGCTCGGCACTTATGGCTCGCGCTCGACCCCCGTTGCGGGCGCCGCGGTGGCGCGCGCCTCGCGCAAGATTCGCGAGAAGGCGCGCCGCATCGCCGCGCATCTGCTCGAAGCGAGCCCGGACGACGTCGAGTTCGATCTGGATCGCTTCGTGCTGAAGGGCTCGCCCGACCAGTTCAAGACCGTGAAGGACGTGGCGTGGGCGGCGTATAACAACGTTCCCGAAGGGCTGGAGATGGGCCTCGAGGCCGTCGACTACTACGATCCGCCCAACTTCACGTTTCCGTTCGGCGCCTACGTGTGCGTGCTCGACATCAACCGCTATACCGGCGAGATCCGCGTGCGCCGCTTCTACGCGCTCGACGACTGCGGCACGCGGATCAACCCGATGATCATCGAAGGGCAGATTCATGGTGGCCTGACCGAAGGGTTCGCGGTGGCGCTGGGCCAGGAACTGCCGTATGACGAAGCGGGCAATCTGCTCGGCGCGACGCTGCTCGACTACTTCGTGCCGACGGCCGTGGAAACGCCACATTGGGAGACGGACTTCACGGTGACGCCTTCGCCGCATCACCCG
This sequence comes from Paraburkholderia sp. J7, assembly GCF_905220155.1. Taxonomy (NCBI): domain Bacteria; kingdom Pseudomonadati; phylum Pseudomonadota; class Betaproteobacteria; order Burkholderiales; family Burkholderiaceae; genus Paraburkholderia; species Paraburkholderia sp. J7. The sequence continues at coordinate 87,608 of NZ_CAJMYZ010000016.1, forward strand.
ATCGGCGCAAAGGGCGTGGCCGAATCGCCGCACGTGGGCTCGATTCCGTGCTTCACGTCAGCGGTGGTCGATGCCTTCGCGCACCTCGGCGTAACGCACATGAACATGCCGCACAACGCGTACCGCGTGTGGCAGCAGTGCCGCGAACTCGGATTGACGCGGCCCGCCTGAGTCGACGCGATTGATAATGAGGATTCCGGAATGAAAGTCGTACTCGACAAGGCATTTCCACTCGATGCGAGCGCGGACCGCGCCTGGGCGCTGATGCAGGATATCGAGGCGGTGGCCGGCTGCATGCCAGGCGCGAAGATCACCGAGCGTGTGGACGATACGCACTACAAAGGAACCATCACGGTGCGGCTCGGGCCGGCGACGATGTCGTTCAAGGGCGACATCGAAGTGCTCGCGCTCGACGCCGCGGCGCGCAGCCTGCATCTGCTCGGCAAAGGCACGGATTCGACCGGCAGCTCGGCAGCGACGATGGATCTCACGGCGAGTGTCGAGCCCACGGGCGAAACCTGCACGCTGACCGGCAAGAGCGAGGTGACGATGAGCGGCAAGGCCGCCGCGCTGGGTGGGCGGCTCATGGGGCCGGTGTCGGAGCAGCTGCTCAAGCAGTTCGTCGCGAACTTCTCGGCCCGGTTGAGCGCCATGGCGCCGCCGCAGGGTGCGCCTGATGCGCCGGGCGCTGAAGCGGACGCGGTTGGCGGGGCCACTGCGCCCGACGAGGCGACGGCAATGGCTCCGGTTGCACGAGCGGCCGCGGCGCCGCCCGTGCAAGCCGCCGAGCTGAACGGCATCGCGTTCATGTGGGCCATCGTGCGCGACTGGCTGCGCGCTCACTTCACACGCAAGGCGCAGGGCCGCTGAGGGCCACTGAGGGACGCCATGACGTCGATCGACCGCATGCCGGACGTCCTCGCGCTGCAGGCGCAGCTGGCGGCCCACCGGTTCATCGTGGAGCGCAGCTTCGCGGCGGCGCTGCTGCTCACGATGGAAATGCGCCGCCCGCTGCTGCTGGAGGGTGAAGCGGGCGTGGGCAAGACGGAGGTCGCGAAGGCACTGGCGCGCCTGCTCGACGCCCCGCTGATCCGCCTGCAATGCTACGAAGGACTCGACGCGCACGCGGCGCTTTACGAGTGGAACTATGTTCACCAGCTGCTGGCCATCAAGCTCTTCGAGCAGGACGCTCGGCCGCTGCGCGACAAGGAGCAGGACATTTTCTCCGAGCGCTATCTGCTCAAGCGCCCACTGCTCGAAGCCATTACGACCACGCCCGCGCCCGTGCTGCTGATCGACGAAATCGACCGCACCGACGAGGCGTTCGAGGCCTACCTGCTCGAGCTGCTTTCGGATTTTCAGCTTTCGATTCCCGAGCTTGGCGTGATCCGCGCGAGCGAGCGGCCCTATGTGATCCTGACCTCGAACGGCACGCGCGAGATCTCCGACGCACTGCGCCGCCGCTGCCTTTACCAGTACGTCGACTATCCGTCGTTCCAGCGCGAACTCATGATCGTGCGGACTCAGGTGCCCGAAGTGCCGGAGGCGCTGGCGGCGCAGATCGTGGAATTCGTGCATGCGGTGCGCGAAATGGCGCTGCGCCGCAAGCCGGGCCTCGCGGAAACGCTCGACTGGGTGGCCGCGCTGCTGCGCCTTGGCGTGAGCGCGCTCGACGAAGACGGGGTGGACCGCGTGATGGATTCGCTCGCGGCGCTCGTGAAAACGCGCGAGGATCAGGCGAGTCTCACGCGGCCGGTGGTTGAAAAACTGGTGGCGTCATGCTGACCGGAATCGACAGCACCCGGCCAGGCGAGGTGCCGCACGATCTCGCCGATCGCCTCGTTGCGCGCTATGCGGGCTTCGCGGGCTGGCTGCGCACGAATGCGTTCTGCGTAACGAACGCTGACGTTGCCGCCATGCTCGAAGTGGTGCAACGCATGGGCCAGACCGAGCGCGATGTGCTGCGCTGGAGCCTGCGTGCGCTGCTGTGCTCGCGCGCGCAGGAGTGGCGCCGCTTCGACGATTTGTTCGACGCGTATTTCCTTGCGCCGAACCGGCGCAAGCTCGCCGAAACCCGTGCTGGCGGCGCGGGGCCGCTTGCGTGCGACGACGCAGCCAGCGGGCCTGCCGATGCGAGCGAGGGCACGCCGATTTCGCTCGCAGGCAGCGGCGGCGGCGCGGCGCAAGAGGGCGCAGCCGCTAACGAGGGCGCGACGCACACAGCGTCGCTAACCCATGCGGACTTCCGCCACCTGAACGACCGCAGCGAACTTTTCGCCATCGACGACGCCATCCGCCGCTTCGCCCTGCGCCTGCGCGGCATCCAGATGCGCCGCGAGCAGCGCGCGAGCCTCGGGCGCACGATCGATCTGCGCTGGACCCTGCGCCGCAGCGTCTCGCGCGGCGGGCTGCCGGTCGAACTCGGGTGGCGGCGCAAGCGCAGGCAGCGCCCGCGCATCGTCATGCTGCTCGACGTGAGCCGCTCGATGAGCCTCTACAGCTTCTTCTTCCTGCGGCTCGCGCGCGTGCTGAGCGGGCGCTTGCCCGACGTGCACAGCTTCGTTTTCCATACGCGCCTGGTCTGCGTCGACGAAGCGCTGCGCGACCCCGATCCGCGCCGCGCCCAGGAGCGCCTGCACCAGATCTCCGAGGGCTGGGCGGGCGGGACGCGCATCGGCGAGAGTCTCGCCGGTTTTAACGAGCATTACGCGCCGCGCCTGCTGCATGCGCGCACCGCGGTCGTGATCGTCAGCGACGGCTACGACGCCGGCGACGTGACACAGCTCGGCGAGTCGCTCGCCGCGATCCGGCGGCGCTGCCACTCGCTCGTCTGGCTCAACCCGCTCGCCGAGCGTTCCGGATTCCAGCCAGTCAGCGCGGGCATGCAGGCCGCGCTGCCGCATCTCGACCTGTTTGCCGGCGCCCGCGACCTCGCGGGGCTCGAACGGATCTTTCCTCAAATTCTCGAGGCGCTGCAATGAATGTTCATGCCGAATCGAGCGAGACCCTTCCTGACGCCGCGGATCTGCTGCAGCTCGAGCAGCGGCTGATCGATGCAGGCGCGCCGTTCGCGGTCGTCACCGTGATCCGTGCGGCGCCGCCAACCTCGACGTGCGTCGGCGCCCAGGCGCTCGTGGAGGCGAGCGGTGAGCTGCATGGCTGGGTCGGCGGGGGCTGCTCGCAGACGATCGTCATCGAAGCCGCGCGCCAGTCGATGCGTACGGGGCAGCCGCGGCGCGTGCGGATCAGCAACGAACCGGGGCCAGCCGACGCCGAAGTCGAAGCGCATGCCATGCCGTGCGCGAGCAACGGCGCGCTGGAGCTCTTCATCCAGCCCACCGTGCCCGCGCCGCTCGTGGCCGTGCTCGGCGCGACGCCCGCGGCACACGAGGCCTGTGTGCTCGCACGGCGCGTCGGGTTTCGCGCGAGCCTGGCGGGCGAGGTTGCGCGCGCTGGCCAAGCGGGCTTCGACGCCGCTGCGCTGGACCGTGCCGGCACGTCGTTCGTGCTGATCGCGACACAAGGCGAGCGCGACGAGGATGCGCTCGAAGCCGCGCTGCGCAGCGCCGCGGTGGCCGTGCTCCTGATCGCGAGCCACAAAAAGGCCGAACGGCTGCGCGAGGCAATGCGACTGCGCGGCATCGACGAAGTGCGCCTCGCGGCGCTGCATGCACCCGCTGGGCCGGCGATCCATGCGCATACGCCGCAGGAGATTGCGCTTGGCGCCGTGGCGGGACTCGTCGCGCTGCGGCATGAGATAGCCGAGGCGGCAGCGCGCGCGCAGGCCGAGCCGCCGACGGCCACGATCGCAACCGAAACCGTACCGCCCTTGCCGCCGTGCGAGGCGCTCGGCGCGCCACCCGTGCAGCAGGCACAGGCGGGGCGCTACGTGAACCCCGTGTGCGGGATGAGCGTCGAGATGGCGAACGCGAAACACGTGGTCGAATATGGCGGCCACAAGGTGTACTTCTGCTGCGACTGCTGCAAGGCCGAGTTCGAGCGCGCACCCGAGCGCTATCTGAACGCTGTCCCAGGCGCGGCCGGTCGCCCGGACGATCTCCACAAGGAGGCGCGATGAGCCGCGCGACATTTTCGGCTGTCGTGCTCGCGGCGGGCCTGTCCACGCGCATGGAGGGCCGCCACAAGCTGTTGCTGCCGGTGTGCGGCGAGCCAGCCGTGCGGCGCGTGGTGCGCGCAATCGTTGCGGCACAGCCCGAGGAGATTGTCGTCGTGACCGGATTCAACGGCCGAGCCGTGTTCGAAGCGCTCGACGGCATCGACGTGCGCTTCCAGAGCAACCCACGCTACCGCGAAGGACAGATGACTTCGGTCGCGAGCGGCGTTGCTGCGCTGCAGGCGCCCTGCGACGCCGTGATGATTTGCCTCGCCGACCAGGTGCTGCTCGAAGCGGCCGACTATCGCGAGCTGATCGAGGCCTATGCGTCGATGCCGTGCGGATCGATCCTGGTGCCGATGTACCAGGGCGCTAGAGGCAATCCTGTGGTGTTTGCGTCGAGTTATTGCCCCGAAGTCGTGGGCGGCCGCGTGAATCCGGGCTGCCGCAAGCTGATCGCCGAGCACAGCGCCGAGGTCTTTCTCCACGAGGCGGCGCACGATCGCTTTTGCGTCGACATGGATACACCCGCCGACTACCAGAGCGTCATGGCGCGAGTGGAGGGCGGGGTGGCCAACGACGCACGCGTGCCCAACCCCTGAATCAGCGCCGCAAAGCCGCCACGATTCCCGCCGCCGCTCGCGCCGCCACCTCGCAGCCGAGGACGATATGTTTCTCCTCGGTGTCCTCGATGAAATCGTGACTGACGCCGCCGATGCTAGGCACGAACAGCATGCAGGCAGGAATGTGAGGCGCGATGACCTGTGCGTCGTGCGACGCGCCGCTCGGCATATCCGTCCACTGTCCGGGCGCGAGCGCTTCAGCCGCTTCTTCGAGTCGCTGCTGCAACTCAAGATCCATCGTGACCGGCTCCTCGGCTCCCTCGCACGCGATCAGTTCCGCATGCACGGTGTGTTGCGTGTTCCAGGCATCGACTAACTCAACAAGCGCACGTTCCATTGCATGCAGGCGCTCGGGATTCGCATCGCGGAACTGCAGGTTCATCAGCGCCTTGCCTGGCACGACGCTGAACGAACCCGGATCGAGATCGATGCGTCCGACGGTCCACACCGTATCGGCGTCCGCCAGGCGGCCAAACGCGTCGTCAATACGCGCGATGAACGCGACCAGCGCCGCCCCGGCGTCGCGCCGGATCGACATCGGCGTCGTGCCTGCGTGATTGCGCTGCCCGGTGAAGCACAACTGAAACTCGCGAATGCCGACGATCGTCGTCACGATGCCAATCGATTTCGCCGACGCTTCGAGCCGCCCGCCTTGCTCGATATGCGGTTCGAGATACGCGCGTTGCCGCGTGCGATCGAGCGTGACGCGCGGCAGATTCGCGAGGCCGGCCTGCGCGAGTGCGTCGCCGAGCAGTAGACCTTCTTGATTGCGCGCGCTGTGCACTGAAGTGTCGATTGCTTCGCCCACGAAGCTGCGGCTGCCAAGGAAACCTGAAAACGTCCCTTCTTCGTCGATCCACGATGCAACGTCGACCGCGAAGTCGCGCGTTGCGGCGCATTCGCCGAGGGCGCGCGCGATTTCGAGGCCATAGATCACGCCGAGCGCGCCGTCGAGCCAGCCGCCGGTCGGCTGGGTGTCGGTGTGCGAGCCGATCACGAGCGCGGGGCCCGGCTTGCGCGAGCGACCGAACACGGTGCCAACGCCGTCGATGGTCGCGTCGAGCCCTGCGTCGCTCATGCGCGCGGCGAGCCAGCGGCGCGCCTCCATATCGATGGGCGAAAGCGCAAGGCGGATCACGCCGGGGCCAGTGGCGCCGAAGCTGCGCAACGTCTTGAGATCGTCGAGCAGGCGAGGCGGGTTGATGCGTGGGAAGTCTGCGTGCACGGGCTCGCTCCGGGGCATGAGTCGATGGGGAAGCGGGAATCGTAGCATCACGCGCCGGCTGGCCGGTATGCAATGGTGAGAGTGGCGCGTGGCTGCAGTTTTGTCGCGATATTTTTCAGCAGGGCGTCGAGTCTATCTCTTCAGTCATTTTTCAGAGCAATGATTTGAACTCCTTTCGAAACGTCAATATATGTCGAGGAATGAATAGCGCCGAAACGATGTCTGCATTTGAAATGCAAGTAATGGTTAAAGACCCGATTTGGTGGAGGCATATCGTCAACGTAAATTTTTTTGAGACCGTTAGAACGTCCTTTCGTTGACGGGCTTCTATCGTGATATCGCTTCGCTATCTGGGAATACTGGGAATTTTCGGTTTGGTTGCCGCGTGCGCACAGCTTCCGCCCGACAACCCGGCGTCAAACAACACGCTCGCTAACCCTGCACACTCGCCGAGTGCGCTGTTGGCTGCGGATGACACGGCAGACGTTGCGAACGCAACGATTCAGCCAAGCCGTTCTCGGGCGACAGGCGGCGCGCTTCAGTCAGGCGAGGCGTCGTGGTACGCGTCGAAGTTCCAGGGGCGCCGGACGGCGAGTGGCGAACGCTACAACGGCGGCGCATTGACGGCGGCCCATCGCACGCTGCCGCTTGGCACGTGGGTGCGTGTCACATCGATGGCTACGGGCAGGTCGGTCGTCGTGCGTATCAACGATCGAGGACCGTTCATCGCAGGGCGGATTATCGATTTGTCCTGGGCGGCGGCGAAGGCGCTCGGTTTGCCCTACGCGCATTCGAAGCAGGTCCGGATAGAACGTTTTGGCAAGATGACGCTCGCGTATTCCGGGTCCGACGGAGCACACGGCTGACGACGAAAAGGGCAACTCGGGATTCCCTTTTTGCCTTTGCCTCACGCGCGGAATTAATGAGATTGGTAGCCGCTTTGGAGTAAGGTTCGATCGTTTGAATTTCCTTGACACTTTTCATTCGCGCGTCGGTGGATAATCCGGTCGCGCGCCGCGGCATTATTTGCTGGACGGCTCGCGATCATCAATAACGTGAAGAAACCGACCATGAAGAAAATCTCCTTTGCGCTGCTCGCTTCGTTGTTCGTCGCAGGCGCAGCATCGGCACAGACGCCGCAAAACGGCATCGTCACGACCCACGACGCCAATGTCGCTTCGCAGATCGAGCAACATGCACGGGACGCTCAGGCGCAGCAGCCCGTCGTCGAACAGGACGCGCACGCGGTTCGTGAGAATGCCCCGCACAAGAATGCCAAGCACAAGGGCGCTCACCACCATCACCACAAAAAGCATTCGGCGAAGCCGGCGCACAACGCTGCCGAGTAAGCGCACTGGCATGCACTGACGGCTGAACGGCTGAACGGCAGACGGGCCTGCTCAGGCGCGTCTGCAGCGAAATGCCTGACAAATAAAAACGCCAGCCTCAATGGGCTGGCGTTTTGCCTGAAGGATTGCGGGCTTCAGAACTGGTTCATCGTGTTGTCTTTCCCTGCCGCTTTCAGCGCTGCTTCGCCGCTGAAATACTCCTTGTGGTCGTCGCCGATATCCGAGCCGGACATGTTCTGGTGCTTGACGCAGGCGATGCCCTGACGGATTTCCTTGCGCTGCACGCCAGCCACATAACCGAGCATGCCCTGGTCGCCGAAGTATTCCTTGGCCAGGTTGTCGGTCGACAGCGCGGCGGTGTGATACGTCGGCAGCGTGATCAGGTGGTGGAAGATGCCGGCTTCGCGCGCCGCGTCGGCCTGGAAGGTCCGGATCTTTTCGTCGGCGATGGCTGCCAGTTCGCTCTGGTCATATTCCACGCTCATCAGCTGGGCGCGATCGTATGCCGACACGTCCTTGCCTGCGGCCTTCATCGCGTCATAGGCCTGCTGACGGAAGTTCAGCGTCCAGTTGAACGACGGGCTGTTGTTGTACACCAGCTTGGCGTTCGGGATGACCTTGCGAATCTCGTTGACCATGCCGGCGATCTGGGCGATATGCGGCTTTTCCGTTTCGATCCACAGCAGGTCGGCGCCGTTTTGCAGGGCGGTGACGCAATCCAGCACGCAGCGTGCTTCGCCCGTGCCGGCGCGGAACTGGAACAGGTTGCTCGGCAGACGCTTCGGACGCAGCAGCTTGCCGTCGCGCTTGATGATGACGTCGCCATTGCCCAGTGCGTCGGCCGACAGTTCCTCGCAATCGAGGAACGAGTTGTACTGGTCGCCCAGGTCGCCCGGCGTGTGGGTCACGGCGATCTGCTTGGTGAGGCCCGCGCCCAGCGAGTCGGTACGGCACACGATGATGCCGTCGTCCACGCCCAGTTCGAGGAAGGCGTAGCGGATCGCGCGGACTTTGGCGAGGAAGTCCTCGTGCGGCACGGTGACCTTGCCGTCCTGGTGGCCGCACTGCTTTTCGTCGGACACCTGGTTTTCGATCTGGATGCAGCATGCGCCGGCTTCGATGAACTGCTTGGCGAGCAGGTAGGTGGCTTCCGCGTTGCCGAAACCGGCGTCGATGTCGGCGATGATCGGCACGACGTGGGTGACGTGGTTGTCGATCTTCTCCTGGATCGCGGCCTTGGCGGCGCCTTCCGCCGCGTCGAGCTGGCGGAACAGGCCGCCGAGTTCACGGGCGTCGGCCTGGCGCAGGAACGTGTACAGCTCGCGAATCAGGGCGCTGACCGAGGTCTTCTCGTGCATCGACTGGTCCGGCAGCGGGCCGAACTCGGAGCGCAGCGCGGCCACCATCCAGCCGGACAGGTAGAGGTAACGGCGCTCGGTGCTGTTGAAGTGCTTCTTGATGGAGATCATCTTCTGCTGGCCGATGAAGCCGTGCCAGCAGCCCAGCGACTGCGTGTACTTCGAAGGATCGGCGTCGTAGGCGGCCATGTCGGCGCGCATGATCTTCGCGGTGTACTTCGCGATGTCCAGACCCGTTTTGAACTTGTTCTGCGCACGCATGCGTGCGGCCGATTCGGGATTGATCGCGTTCCAGGCGCTGCCTTGTTGCTCTTTCAAGCCAGCAATTGCCTTGATGTCGTCTTGATATTGGGCCATGAGAATCTCCTGAGTTTCTGAAGAGTGAAGCGCGTTTGAGTAACCGGTTCAGCGTGCCGCTGCGTCTGTCGAAGCGAACTGGATGACTCAATTGTAGGGGCTTCTTGATGCGTCGCAGCAAGGTCTTATATAAGACACATGACTTATTTATTCTTTATTTATCAATGAGATAGTCGACGGTTTTTGCGCTGCAGAACATGTTTTCACAATGCGAAAATGCGTCGATCGAGAAATTCGCGAGACATTTCACAATGTGAAACGTGCTTTCGTTTGCCGGAGGCCGGGGCAGGGCGCGCGGCGCCGAAAGGTCAGTGCGACCGGACATTCGGACAAATTGAACGCAAACACGATAGAATCGCCCGGCGATACTCACTGCCATGAAAATTCTTCGGACCCTTCTCGTCCTGCTGCTGTGCGCGATGCTGCCCCTGAGCGGGCTGGCAGCCACTGGCATGGCGGGCGAATGTCCGATGCAGCAGTCGATGCCGATGCACGACGACGGCTCCGCATCTGCCGCGATGTCTGGCTGCGACATGATGAAGTCGTCGCCGGCGAGCAAGGCCAAGGGCGGCTTCTGCAAGTCCACGGCCCAGTGCCAGTTCGCGAGCATCTATTACCCTCCCGCGCAGGCGAGCGTTAGCCATCCCATGGCTGTCGCGAGACAAGTCGTCTTCCACTACGCCGAGTCCTTCGCCGCTCACGTGCCGGCCGGTCTCTGGCGACCTCCCCAAGCTATCTAACCCTCGTTTGACTGGTTCGCCGCGTTTGCGGCGAGGTCGTCCTGTGTCCAGGACGTGGAGTTCCATTGGGACTCCCCCGTTGGGGTTAGAACATGCCTTTCACTATTGGCACGCCGCGATGCCGGCGTGCGTCCCTGCGCGCGCTCCCGATTTGCGCCGCGCTGCTGCTGCCTGGCTTCGCTGCGTACGCCCAGGAAGCCCCTTTCACGCTTGAAGCGGCATTGCAGGCTGCAACCGGCCACTCTGCGGCCATGCAGGCCGCGCAAGCGTCGGTCCACGCGAGTTCCGAAGCTGCGGTCCGGGCAGGGCAGTTGCCGGACCCGGTGCTCGCGGCCGGCGTCGACAACCTGCCGATCAATGGCTCGCAGCGATTCACCATCGGCCAGGACTTCATGACGATGCGGCGCATTGGCATCGAGCAGGAATGGGTCTCGCGGGAAAAGCGCCGCCTTCGTTCCGACCTCGCCAGCGAGGTGGTGAACCGCGAGCAGGCCGGCTATCTCGCACAACTCGCCAACGTTCGCCAGCAGACCGCCACCGCGTGGCTCAGCGCCATCTATGCGAAGCGCGCCCTGGCGCTCCAGCAGGCATTGCTGGGCCATATGACTCACGAACTTGCTGCAACGAAGGCGTCATACCGGGGAGCGAGGGCGACGGCCGCCGATGTCGTACAAGCCCAGGCCATGCTGGCGCAAACGCAAGACCAGGCGCTCAAGGCGCAGCAAACCTACCAGAGCGCGCTCATTGTTCTCTCGCGCTGGACGGCGACACCCGCGACCGATGTGACCGGCGAGCCGCCCGCGCCCGAGTCGTACGTCTCTTCCTTGCCACCGGACGAACTCCGGCTCGTGCAGCCGGCGCTCGTCGCAGCGGCCGATGACATTGCCGTCGCCGACGCCGGCACGGCCGTTGCCAGCAGCGAGCGCAGCCCCAACTGGACCTGGGAAGTCGCGTACCAGCAACGCGGTGGCGCGTACTCGAACATGGTGTCGGTCGGGGTGCGTATTCCGTTACCCATCAACCGGAAGGATCGCGAGGACCGCGACGTATCGGAGAAGGCCGAACTCGCGACCAAGGCCCACTTGATGTACGAAGACACGCTCCGGCAAGTGCAAGCCGACATTCGCACTGAGTCGGCAACCCTCGCCAGCGGCCGCGAACGCATCGCGAATCTCACGCAGTCCCTGTTGCCCGCCGCCGATCAGCGCGTCGAACTAGCAGTCGCCGCTTACACGGCGGGCACCGGTTCGCTCGCCGATACGTTTGCGGCCCGGCGGGCGCAGCTCGACGCGCAGATTCAGGTGCTCGACCTCAAGCGCGAGGTTTCGCAGACGTGGGCGCAGCTTGAATACCAGGTTGTGCCAACCACAATGGCCGCCGCCGAATGAAGGAGAAAACCATGACTCAAAAACCTTTGATGCGCGCGACATTCGCGGTCTTTGCCGCCGCCGCGCTGCTCGGCACGGGTTACTTCGTCGGCACACGACACGCGTCGGCAGCGCATGAAAATACGGTCGCCGCTTCGGCTTCCGGCAACCCGACTGACCCGAAAACCGGCAGGAAAGTGCTTTACTGGCACGACCCGATGGTGCCGAACCAGCACTTCGACAAGCCCGGCAAGTCGCCATTCATGGACATGCAACTCGAGCCTGTGTATGCGGACGAAGGGGGCGGCTCATCCGGTATCGCAATCAACCCGGGACTTCAGCAGAACCTCGGTATTCGCTACGCCACCGTGCGCCGCGAGGAAACGACGGAAGGATTCGATGCCGTCGGCACCACGCAATTCGACGAATCGCAGGCCGATGTCGTGCAGACGCGCGTTACGGGCTACATCGACCGCCTGTACGCCAGTGCGCCGATGCAACGGATTGCGAAGGGCGCACCCATTGCTTCGGTCTTCGTGCCCGACTGGCTCGCGCCGCAGGAGGAATACCTCGCGCTCAAGCGCGGTGGGATGGACAACAGCTTGCTGGAGGCGTCGCGTGCGCGTATGCGCGCGCTCTCGATTCCGGATGGCGTCATGGCGAGTCTCGACCGCACGGGCAAGGCGCAGACACACATTGTCATCGCCTCGCCAGAGACAGGTGTCCTAAGTGAACTGAACGTGCGCGACGGTGCGCAGGTCGCGCCCGGTCAGACGCTTGCGAAGGTCGCGGGTCTTTCGAAGCTTTGGCTCATCGTCGAGATTCCCGAGAACCTGGCGTTGCGCGTGCAGCCCGGCATGCGCGTTGACGCGACGTTCAGTGGCGACCCGACACAGCACTTCAAAGGGCAGATTCGCGAAATCCTGCCCGGCATCAGCACCACGAGCCGCACGCTTCAGGCGCGGCTCGAAATCGATAACACCGAGCTCAGACTCACGCCCGGCATGCTGATGCGCGTGCGCGTCGAAGCGCAAAAACCGGTTTCGCGACTGCTTGTGCCTTCTGAAGCCGTCATCACGACCGGCAAGCGGTCGGTCGTGATCGTCAAGAACGCGGACGGCCGCCTGCAACCTGCAGACGTGACGGTTGGCAACGACGTCGGCGGCGACACGGAAGTCATGAGTGGCTTGAGCGATGGCGAGACGGTCGTCGCTTCCGGCCAGTTCCTGATCGACTCGGAAGCCAGTCTGAAATCGGTCCTGCCGAGAATCGAAGGCGCGGCTGGCGCGAGCGCGGCAATGCCGGCGTCCATCCCGAGCGCTGCCGTAAAGACATACGAAACCACCGGCAAGGTGGAAAAGGTCAGCGCTGCCGACATCACGTTCTCGCATCAACCGGTGCCGGCGCTGGGCTGGGGCGCGATGACGATGGCGTTCAACAAGCCGTCATCCGGCGCATTTCCCGATGTCAAACCCGGTGAGACAGTCCACTTCGTCTTCAGACAATCGGACGACGGCTACCAGCTCACGAAGGTCGAACCCGTGGGAGATGCCAAATGATTGCGCGTCTCATACGCTGGTCCATTCACAACCGGTTCCTGGTTCTGCTGGCGACTGTGCTTGTCACGGCGTGGGGCGTCTACTCGCTCAAGGAGACACCACTCGACGCGTTGCCGGACCTGTCGGACACGCAGGTCATCATCAAGGCGTCGTATCCGGGCAAGGCGCCCCAGGTCGTCGAGGACCAGGTGACGTACCCGCTCACGACGACTTTGCTCGGCGTGCCAGGTGCGAAAACGATCCGGGCGTATTCGTCGTTCGGCGACGCGTTTGTCTACGTGCTGTTCGACGACAAGACCGACCAATACTGGGCCCGCTCGCGTGTGCTCGAATACCTGAACCAGGTCCAGAGCCGCCTTCCACCAGGCGCGACGGTTTCGCTGGGGCCCGACGCGACGGGGGTGGGCTGGGTCTATGAGTACGCACTGGTCGACCGTACGGGGCAGCACGACCTCGGAGAACTGCGCGCGCTCAACGACTGGTTCCTGAAATTCGAATTGAAGTCCGTGCCGGACGTATCGGAAGTGGCGAGCATTGGCGGGATGGTGCGCCAGTATCAGGTCGTGCTCGATCCCGACAAGCTGCGTGCATACGGCATTACCCAGGCCATGGTAGCGGATGCCCTCGGCAAGGCGAACCAGGCGTCCGGTGGCTCAGTGGTCGAACTGGCGGAATCAGAGTACATGGTCCGCTCGTCGGGCTACCTGCGCTCGCTCGACGATTTTCGCAATGTTGTCCTTCGCACCAACGACGCGGGCACACCGGTTCTGCTTGGCGATGTCGCCCGCATCCAGATCGGACCCGAGATGCGCCGCGGGATTGCCGAGCTGAACGGGGAGGGCGAAGTCGCGGGCGGGGTCATCGTCATGCGTTCAGGTAAAAACGCGCTGACGACCATCGGCGCGGTGAAGGCGAAGCTCGCTGACCTGAAGCGCTCGCTGCCCGCGGGTGTGGAGGTCGTCACGACATACGACCGCTCGCAGCTCATCGAACGCGCCGTGGACAACCTGAAAGACAAGCTCATCGAAGAGTTCATCATCGTCGGGCTGGTCTGCGCCGTGTTCCTCTTTCATCTGCGCAGCGCGTTCGTGGCCATTCTGTCGTTGCCGCTGGGTGTGCTGGCGGCGTTTATCGTCATGCGCTATCAGGGGGTGAATGCGAATCTGATGTCGCTGGGCGGGATCGCCATCGCCATCGGCGCGATGATCGATGCGGCCATCGTGATGATCGAGAACGCCCACAAGCATCTCGAGGCGTACGAGCATGAGCATCCCGGCAGGTCCATGACGACTGCGCAGCGTTGGGAACTCATTGCGACGTCGGCGGCGGAAGTCGGACCGGCGCTATTCTTCTCACTGCTTATCATCACGCTCTCGTTTGTCCCGGTATTTTCGCTGGAAGGGCAGGAAGGCAAGCTCTTTTCTCCGCTCGCCTTCACGAAGACTTACACGATTGCTGCCGCTGCGGGTCTTTCGGTCACGCTGGTGCCGGTACTGATGGGCTATCTCATTCGCGGGCGCATTCCGCATGAGAGCGCGAACCCTATCAATCGCGTGCTCATCCGCTTGTACCGGCCGATGCTCGAAGCCACACTGCGCCGCCCGTGGATTGCGATTGGGTTGGCGGTTGTTGCGCTTTTGCTGAGCGCCATTCCGCTCTCGCGACTCGGTGGCGAATTCATGCCGCCGCTCGACGAGGGCGATCTGTTGTACATGCCGACAGCGCTTCCCGGCATTTCGGCAGACAAGGCGTCCGAGCTTTTGCAGCAGACCGACAGGCTCATCAAGACGGTACCGGAGGTTGCGACCGTGTTCGGCAAGTCGGGCCGCGCCGACACGGCGACTGACCCGGCACCGCTCGAGATGTTCGAAACCACCATCCAGTTCAAGCCGCGCAGCCAGTGGCGTTCCGGCATGACGCCGGAGAAGCTCGTCGATGAACTCGACAAGACCGTGAAGGTGCCGGGGCTGTCGAACGTCTGGGTGCCGCCCATCCGCAATCGCCTCGACATGCTGTCCACGGGCATCAAAACGCCGGTCGGCGTAAAGATTTCCGGGCCCGACCTGAATGAAATCGACAAGGTGGCCGGACAGGTCGAGGCGGCGGTAAAGGGGGTTCCGGGCGTGACTTCAGCGCTTGCGGAACGACTGAACGGCGGCCGATACATCGACGTCGACATCAACCGGCAGGCGGCGGCGCGTTATGGCCTTTCCATCGGCGATATCCAGTCGGTGGTTTCCACGGCCGTGGGCGGCGACAACGTCGGCGAAGTCATCGCTGGGCGCGAGCGCTTCCCGATCAACATCCGCTATCCGCGCGAGGTTCGCGACTCGCTGGAAAAGCTGCGGCAGTTGCCGGTTCTGACCGACCGGGGCGCACAGATCCAGCTTGGCGACGTGGCGGACATCCGGATCGCCGACGGACCGCCCATGATACGCAGCGAAAACGCACGGCTCTCCGGCTATGTCTACGTGGACATCCGGAGCGTAGATCTGGAATCGGCAGTCAAGGCGATGCAACGCGCCGTCGCTGAAAAGGTGCAGCTTCCGCCCGGATATTCGATCGCATGGTCAGGGCAGTTCGAGTACCTCGAACGTGCAGCGGCGACATTGCGCACGGTAATTCCGGTGACGCTTGTCGTCATCTTCGTGCTGCTCTTCCTGACGTTTAACTCGGCGGCCGATGCGCTACTGCTCATGTCGACGGTGCCGTTTGCGCTCGTCGGGGGCTTCTGGCTCATCTGGATACTGGGCCATGCCGTGTCCGTCGCCACGTCGGTCGGTTTCATTGCGCTTGCGGGTGTTGCGGCCGAGTTCGGCGTCGTCATGCTGCTGTACCTGAAGGGCGCACTGAACCGGCGACGCGAGCTTGGGGAGGCCATGACCGAGGCCACATTGCTCGACGCGATTCGCGAAGGCGCGGTCTTGCGTGTGCGGCCGAAGGCCATGACGGTAGCGGTGGTCCTTGCAGGGCTCATTCCCATCATGGTCGGACACGGCGCCGGTTCGGAAGTCATGCAGCGTATCGCCGCTCCGATGGTCGGCGGAATGGTCACCGCGCCCATTCTCTCGATGTTCGTTATTCCCGCAGCCTGGTTCCTCCTGCAGCGTCGCCGAATGAGGCAACGCAACGAGGTTCCTTTTACCCACGCAGAACCTTATGGCACGAACGTGCCTTCTACCCAAACCAAGGAAACACAATGAAAAAGATGATTCTTGCTGTTGCGGCCGTGGCTGCTGTTCTCGCGGCCCCTGCATTTGCTGGCGACGATATGGCGGGCATGAACATGTCCGCTGCGAAGCCGACGGTCGCGAAAGTCGCTTCGAATTCCGCGCTAACCGACGCCGAGGTCAGGAAGGTCGACGCCGCTACGGGAATGGTCACCTTGAAACACGGCGCCCTGGAGAACGTCGGCATGCCCTCGATGACCATGGCATTCAAGGCGAAGGATGGAAGCATGGTCAAACAGGTTCACGAAGGCGACAAGGTCAAGGTGCGAGTCGAAAACGTCAATGGCACGCTGACCATCGTGAAACTCGAAAAGCAGCCTTAACGGGGGCGGTCGCCTCGACTCAGAAGTTCCAGAAGAGGAAATGATGGCGCTTGCGCGCATGGGCTGCGCGCGGCGGCGTATTGTTTCCTGGCGCAAGCTGCGCGTGAGAGTCGATGGCCCGTGCGCGCAGCGCCATGTCGTAGAAGGCGCCCACCACCGGCAGGGCGCTGTGCGCACCTTCACCCCAGTAGTCGTTGCGCAACGTCACGCGCGCGTCGTCGAATCCCACCCAGGCGCCGGCGACCAGCTGGGGGTGGATCAGGATGAACCAGCTATCGGTGCTGTCCTGTGTCGTGCCCGTTTTGCCGCCAACGTCGGCGTGAATCCCGAAGCGTGTCCGGATGTCACTGCCGGTGCCGCGGTTGACGACGTCGCGCATCACATCGACCAGCTTCAGTGCGGCAGCGGCGGGCAGCGCCTGCTGCGGCCGTGCGGCAGGGAAGTCGGCGAGCACGTTGCCGCTGCGGTCCTCGATGCGTGTGACCATGCGCGGCTCGACATAGGCTCCCCGGTCGGCGATCGTGCAATACGCCGAAACCATCTCCTTGAGCGTGACGGGGCTCGTGCCCAGCGCAAGCGACGGCACGGGGTCCAGTGCGCTCTCGCGTATGCCCATCTCGCGCGCAAGCGTAGCGACTTTCGCAGGGCCTTCGCGCTGCATGAGCTGGGCTGTCACGCGGTTACGTGAAAAGGCGAAGGCGTCGCGCAGCGACATCGGCCTGCCGGTTGGCGGCTCCGGATCGGTCGGCTTCCATACCGCAGTGCCCTTCAGCGGGATCGCGACATTGCGGTCGACGATCGTGTCGCCCGGCTGCGCGCCATCCGCAAAGGCGGCGCCATAGACGAACGCCTTGAAGGTGGAACCCGGCTGCCGCCGCGCTTGCTGCACATGGTCGAACGGCTCGTCGTGAAAATCGCGGCTGCCGACCCACGCCTTGATGTCGCCGTTGCGCGGATCCATCGCGACGAATCCGGCCTGAACCTGCGTCTTGCTGTGGCAGAGGCCTTCGACAAACGACGCGTCCGTCGCGAGTTTCCTGATGGCGTCCGCATCCGCCAGGCCTGCGTCGCGCGCCGAACGATACTCCGGCGTCTGCCTCATGAACGACTGGAACAGCGCGTTACCCGGCCAGCAGCCGGTCCGCTCGTTCCACGCGCCGTTGGCGATCGACTGCAGCTGGCCGGTTTGCCAGGCGAGCGCCTGCGTGGCCATCGCCTGAAGCCGGGAATCGATGGTCGTTCGCACGACGAGTCCATCGGAATAGATGTTGTAGCCATTGCTATCCGCCCAGGCAGTCAGCCACTTGCGCAACTGGGCTGAGAAGTGCGGGGCCGCGCCAACCTGCTCGGACTGAGGCTCGAAATTGACGTTGATCGGCTGGTGTTTTAGCCAGGCGTACGCGTGCGCATCGAGCTTGCCGTACTTGACCATCTGCGCGAGCACCGTGTTGCGGCGCTCCAGCGCGCGATCAGGATTGAGCACCGGGTTGTATGCGCTGTTCGCCTTGAGCATGCCAACGAGCGTCGCACTCTCGAGGACATCGAGATCGGCGGCTGGCTTGCCGAAGTACGTTCGCGCGGCCATCTCCACGCCGTATGCGTTGTACAGAAAGGGCACCGTGTTCAGGTACGTCTCGAGGATCTGGTCCTTGCTGTACACGGACTCGATCTTGAACGCGGTGATCGCTTCCTTGAGCTTGCGCGTCAACGTTGGCGCGCGGCCGATTTCATCCGGATACAGGTTGCGTGCGAGCTGCTGGGTGAGGGTAGAGCCGCCCTGGCGACTGCCCGTGAACGTATGGACCGCGGCCCCCGCAACGCGCTGGAGGTCAATGCCGTGATGCTCGTAAAAGCGGTGATCTTCGGTCGCGATCAGGGCGTCCACCACATGCGGCGAAATCTGGTTGAGCGTGACCCACTCGCGATTGACCGGCTTGAACTCGGCGAGCACATTGCCGTCGGCGGAGAGGATCAGCGCGGGACGATCGACTCGGGCCTTGCGGATGTCACCGAGGCGCGGGGTGAATGGCACGAGCGCTGCCGTGTAGGCCAGCGAAAGCACCGGCAATGCAGCGAGCGTCAGGACGATGCCACGGCGTGTCGGGTGGCAAATACCGTGCAGCGCCGCGCGAAAAACGCGGCGTGCCTTCGCGCCGGCCGTGGCGGCTAGCGAGCGGGCACGGTTCACCCAGCGTGCGCAGAGTTCACGAAATAGCGACACATAGGGGTGATTCACGGTGGCTGCGCAATGGACGAAAGGCCGGATCGTACCAAAGCGGAGATGCATTTCAGGCCGCAAAACAGGCCTTCCTGCCTGACGCTAACAGATGATTACACTTGTTTCGAATTGGCGGCATGCCGCGCTCGATGCGAGGCGCCGGCGACGCGGCAAGGACGCGCGTCGCAACGGACTTCAGCGATGCGGCGACTGCCGTGCTAGTATACCCCCCTACCCTATAAGGAGCCGCCTTGAGTCATACCATTCGCGAGAAACAGAAGCTGCTCAACCGGGTTCGCAGGATCAAGGGGCAGATTGAGGCGATCGAGCGGGCCCTGGAAGAGGAGCGTGGCTGCATGGATGTGCTTCAGCTCATCACCAGCTCGCGGGGCGCGATGACCGGACTGCTTGCGGTGGTGCTCGAGGACCATATCCGCACGCATCTCGTGGACGCCGAACCGGCCGACGAGCACGGCAGCGGCACGGAACAGTTAATCGAAGTGGTTCACAGTTACTTCAAGTGAAAGACGTGATGAGCAGGTTTGAAGATGCGGCCTTCGGGGCCGGGCACGACCATATATTTCTCGGCAACGCCCACGAGGACAACGAACGCCGGACCTGGATGGTGATCGCGCTCTGTAGCGCCATGATGGTCGCCGAGATCGTGGGCGGAAGCCTGTTCGGCTCGCTCGCGCTCGTGGCGGACGGACTGCATATGTCGACGCACGCGGGGGCGATGCTGATCGCGGCGCTTGCCTACACCTATGCGCGCCGCCACGCCCGCGACCCACGCTTCGTTTTCGGGACCGGCAAGCTGGGCGACCTCGCCGGTTTCACCAGCGCCATCGTGCTTGCAATGATCGCACTCCTGATTGGTTACGAGGCGGTGTGCCGCCTGTTCGCACCGGTCCCGATCCATTTCGGCGAGGCGATACCCATTGCCGTTGTTGGCCTGCTCGTCAATCTTGCCAGTGTCTGGCTGCTCAGCGGCGGGCATCACGGGCACAGTCATGGTCACGGCCACGATCATGGGCATAGCCATGGGCACGGTCACGGCCATGACGGTCACGAACATGAAGAAGCGCGGGAGATCGTTACGGCAGCAGGGCGCTTCACCGTTTCGATTTTCGAGGACGGCGTGCCCCCGGTATTCCGTCTCCACACGCAGGCGCTCACGTGCGGTCCCGCAGACGTGCGCATGACGACAGTGCGTGAAAACGGGCAGCGGCAGACGTTCGAGTTCGTGGCCCGCGACGGCTATCTGGAATCGAAGGACGACATACCGGAACCCCATGCCTTCAAGGTCATCGTTCAGCTTCCCGATGGCGAGCATGCAATCGAGTTTGAAGAGCATGACCATGACGACGCACACGCTGCAGCGGCACGCGACCACAACATCCGGGCGGCGTATGCCCACGTGATTGCCGATGCAGCGGTTTCCGTGCTGGCGATTATTGGACTGTTGCTTGCCCGCGCGTTCGGGTGGCTATGGATGGACCCGCTTGCGGGCATTGTGGGCGCGGTGGTGATCGCGAACTGGTCGTGGAGTCTCCTGCGCGACACCGGAGCCATTCTGCTGGACATGAATTCGGATCAGCGCACGGCCGAGGGGGTGCGCAACCTGATCGAAGACAACGGCGACCGGGTGCTCGACCTTCACGTCTGGCGTGTGGGGCCTGGGCACCTGAGTGCCGTTGTGTCGGTCGCAACAGACCAGGCTTCACGCGGCCCGGACTTCTATCATGGCGCGCTTCGCCGCTTCCGGAGCCTGTCTCATGTCACGGTCGAAGTGAATCCGCTGCGCGCGGCGATGTGAGCGATGGCTGTGAAATCACCTTGCATCGACGTGTGCGCGTTTCACGGTAAGAGCGGACTTTGTACCGGCTGCTTTCGCACCCGGGACGAGATCCGGGCCTGGAAGAAGATGACTGACCACATGCGTCATCAGATCCTGAATGACCGGCCGCGGCGGGAAGCAAAAATAAAGGCGGCCGGATCCGTGCGCTGAAAGTGCCTTGTGCTTTCGAGGCGGGCAACCCGATCAGCACTCGCCTTTCTTGGCGTGTCCGGGCGGGCAGTGCCAGCCCTTGTCATGGTGATGGTGCTTTTCCCAATCGTCGCGTTCCCAGTAGCGGTGGCCGTCCCAATAGCGGTCGCCATGCCAGCCCGGCGTAATAACGACAGCGGGAGGCGGCGGGGCGACCACGACAGGGGTACCCACGTTGATGCCTACGTTGACATCGGCGGCGTGTGCCGCGCCGGTCATGCCGATTGCAATGGCAGCGAGTGCCAAGTGTGCGAGTGCTGGTTTCTTCATGGAACAGTCCCCCAAATTTCAACGTGCCTGGATTGGATTTTGCTGAGCAACAAAAAACCCACTCGAAGGCGGGTTCACTGGCAGGGAGCATTTATACCGGATTTGCGGGAGGGCGGCTACCTGTTGCTCGGAATTGGGAAAGGATGACATTGCCCGGACTTCGAAAATCACGGAAAGACTTACTGGACTTTGGTTGCGGTGCCTGGATCTGGCAATAAGAGACGCGACTGCGTTTTCTTCGTAAACGGGTTTGCCCTTTGCGTCGGACGGGTGTTGTTTATCTTCACTCGTCGACAAGCTATTTGCAGTGGAGCGCGGTCATCCGCAGCTTGTCGGGGCTTGCGATTTTTGTCGACGAGTTTCTCGATGGTCGCGCACCGCGCCGCAGATTATTTTGGGAGATGTCATGTACCCCATCTGACTTGAAGCCCGCGTCACGCGGGCTTTTTTTTGCCCGTGTTGGCTAGCCACGACAATGCTATGCGTTCTGAATGAATTGTTTTCGGACTAGTCTGAATGTTGCGCCATCTTGACAATGCTTAACGCATTAATTTCGAACACTCCGCAAGAATCGAAAGATTATTTCTTGCGGGGTTGGGTCGATGAATCGTTGCTACCGGCTGGTCTATAGTCGTTCGCGCAACATGCTCGTTGCCGTCGAGGAAACGGCCACCGCGTCCGGCAAGGCGGGAGAGACAGGCGCGGCCTCGCGCATTTCGCGTTCCGTTTATCTGTCGCTGCGCCGTCTGCTTCCCGCTGCGCTGCTCGCGCTCGTGCCGATGCTCTCTTTCGCGCAGATCGTCGCCGGCGGCGCGCACGCGCCGAACGTCATCCAGACTCCCAACGGTCTCGACCAGGTGAACGTGAACAGGCCCTCGGGTGCGGGCGTGTCGGTCAATACCTACAACCGCTTCGACGTGCAGTCGAAAGGCGCGATCCTGAACAATTCGCCGACCATAGTCCAGACGCAGCAAGGCGGCGTGATTAACGGCAACCCGAACTTCGCGGCGGGCCAGTCAGCGAAAGTCATCGTCAACCAGGTCAACAGCGCGAACCCGTCGCAGTTCAACGGGTTTCTCGAAACAGCGGGCAATCGCGCGGAAGTCATCATCGCGAACCCCTCTGGCATTTCGGTGAATGGCGGCGGTTTCATCAATACGAGCCGGGGCATCCTGACCACCGGCACGCCGAACTACGCTCCCGATGGCTCGGTCTCGGGCTTCAACGTCACGGGCGGCAACATCACCGTCGACGGCGCGGGGCTGAATGCGTCCAATGTGGACCAGGTGGATTTTCTGGCACGCGCAGTACAGGCGAATGCAACCATCTACGCGAAGAATCTCAACGTCGTCACGGGTGCAAACAGCGTTGACCACGATACGCTGAACGCGACCCCAATTGCAGGCAATGGCTCCGCGCTAGGCGTTTCCATCGACGTAAGCAATCTCGGCGGTATGTACGCGAATCGCATCCTGTTGGTGGGCTCGGAGTCAGGGGTTGGTGTTTCCCTCAAGGGCGTCGTGGCAGCGAATGCCGGCGACCTCGTACTTCAGACCAACGGTCAGCTCGTGCTTGCGGGCACGCAGAACGCGAGCGGCAGTATCAGCGCGAGCGCAAGAGACGGCATCAGCAACAGCGGCACGACCTACGCACAGCAGAACGTCAACCTGAGCACGTCTGGCACACTGACCAACAGCGGCCTGGTTGCCGCGCAGCAGAACACGACCGTCAGCGCGGGCGCGGTGAATTCGACCGGCACGCTCGCGTCGGGCGTGAATGGCGACGGCTCACTGGCGCATTCCGGCGACCTGAACGTGAACGCTTCAGGCGCGGTCATTGCGACCGGCCGCAATGTGGCGGGCGGCAATGCGGCCATTAGCGGCGCGGCGGTCAACCTCGCGGGCAGCACCACGTCAGCAAACGGCGCTATCACGCTCGCGGCGAATAACGGCGACCTGAACCTGTCCGGGGCAACGACGACCGCAGGCAGCACCCTTGACGCTCACGCGAGCGGCACGCTCACGAACGACAACGGCGCGATGTCCTCGGGCGGCGCGCAGACCGTCACGGCGGGCGCACTCTCGAACCGCAGCGGCCAGATGGTTTCGGGCGGCACCCTGACCGAAAACGTCACAGGCGCGACGAACAACCAGAACGGCGCGATGCAGGCGAACGGCGCGCTGTCGGCCGCGTCGGGGTCGCTCGACAATACGGGGGGTCGTGTCGTATCGCTGACCACCGACGGCGTGACCATGTCGGCGAGCGGCTTGCTCAACAATGGCGCGGGCGGGACTATCGGCGGCAACGGCAACGTCACGTTGCAGGCCGGGCAGATCGCGAACGCCGGGTCCATCATGGCAGTCCAGAGGCTGATCGCGACAGCGGTACAGACCCTGTTCAACAGCGGCACGTTCGCGGCCAACGCGAACATGACACTCACAGCAGGTTCGACGCTCACGAACGCCAGCCAGGTCACAGCGGCCGGCGCGCTCGCACTCTCGGCGGCAACGTTCGACAACAGCCACGGCACGACCAGCGCGAACCAGTTCACGCTGCACGCGGCGAACCTCGTCAACCACGCAGGCAGCGTCACGCAGACTGGAACCAGCGCAACGACGCTCGACGTGACCGGCACGCTCGACAACTCGGCGGGCGGCACACTGCAAACCAACAGCGCGGACCTGATGATTGCACCGGCCGCGCTGAACAACGACTGCGGCACGATCACGCACGCCGGCAAGGGTACGCTCACGATCAACGCGGGTAGTGGCGCGGGTGCCGTGTCCAATGTCGGCGGCACGATTGCCACCAATGGAAAGGCGGCGATCCAGGCAGGAGCACTCAACAACACGGCGGGCTCGGTCGTCGGCCAGACTGGTATCGCAGCAACGGTCGGCGGCGCGCTGAACAACACGAACGGCAAGCTGCTTTCCAATACGGACCTTGGCATCACGAGCGGCACGCTGAACAACAACGGCGGCCAGATCGCCGCGGGCTCCAACGCAAACGCTTCGATCCATACCGGCTCGATGACGAATAGCGGCGGGTCAATTGTCGCGCCGAACCTCACATTGACCGGCTCGACGCTGGACAACAGCGGCGGCGACATCGAAGCGAACCAGATTGCACTGGCTGCGCAAAACGTGCTGAACCACGGCGGCACGATTGCGCAGTACGGCACGTCGACGATGGGCTTCAACGTCAGCGGCACCTTCGACAATTCGGCGGGCGGCACGCTGCAAACCAACAGCACCGAACTGACAATTTCGCCGGGCACGCTCGACAACGACGGCGGCACGATTACGCACGCCGGCAAAGGTACGCTCACGATCAACGCGGGCAACGGCGCGGGTGCCGTGTCCAATGTCGGCGGCACGATTGCCACGAATGGAAAGGCGGCGATCCAGGCCGGCATGCTCAACAACATGGCGGGCTCGGTCGTCGGCCAGACCGGTATCGCGGCAACGGTCGGCGGCGCGCTGAACAACACGAACGGCAAGCTGCTTTCAAACACGGACCTTGGCATCACGAGCGGCACGCTGGACAACAACGGCGGTCAGATCGGCGCGGCATCGAACGCAACAGTGCAGGCGTCATCGCTGACGAACAACGGCGGTTCGATTGTCGCGCCCAACCTCTCGGTGACGACCGGTAGCACGCTCGATAACAGTGGCGGCGACATTGAGGCGAACCAGCTTGCCCTGAAAGCGACCGACCTGCTGAACCACGGCGGCACGATTGCGCAGTTCGGTACGCCGACGATGGGCTTCAACGTCAGCGGTACGTTCGACAATTCCGCTGGCGGCACACTCCAGACCAACAGCACCGACTTCACACTCGCGCCGGGTGCGCTCGACAACGACGACGGCAAGATTCTCCATGCCGGAACAGGCACGCTGACCCTTGCACCGGGCAATGGTTCGGGCGCAATCTCGAACGCGGGCGGTCAGGTCATCACGGCGGGCAAGCTCGACGCACACGCCGCCAGCCTGAACAATGCGAATGGTGTGCTTGCCGCACAGGGCAACATCACGGCAGACGTCGCGGGCGACACCAACAATACACGGGGCGCTATCCGCTCGCTCTCGTCGGAATCCCTGACGACGGGCGGCACGCTGACGAACACGAACGGACAGATACAGTCCGGCACGGGGGCCACGGGCGACGCGAGCACGCTCAACATTCAGGCCGGCGCAATCGACAACACGAATGGCCTCGTCGGCAACCTCGGCGCGGGCGACACGACCGTACACGGCGGCAGCCAGACGACCAATAACGGCGGCGTGATGACGGGCAACGGCAACGTCGCCGTCGATACGTCGGCGCTCGCGAACACGCAGAACGGACAGGTAAGCGGCGCGAACGTCTCGGTGCAGGCTGATACCGTCGACAACAGCGGCGGACAGATTGGCAGCCTGACCGGCTCGAATGGCGACGTCGCAATCACAACGACCGGCACGCTCACGAACACGAACGGGCAAATTGGCGCGACACATAACCTGTCCGTCAACGCCGCGGTGCTCACGGGCGGCGGCGCATACACTGCGGCGAATGATGTCGCGGTCAGCGTTCAGGGCGATTTCGCACCGACGCCGGATTTGCAGTTCGCTGCGGGTCACGATCTCACCTTTACGCTGCCGGGTACGTTCAGCAACGGCGCGACGCTGGAGGCCGTGAACAACCTCGGCATCAACGCGGGCGATATCACCAACAGCGGCGTGATGATGGCAGGCGGCACGCTCACGACGCACTCGAACACGCTGGAGAATACGGGCGCGATTGTTGGCGGCAGTGTATCGCTCAACGCCACGCAATCCATTACGAATGTCGGGCCGACCGCGCTCATTGGCGCGACGGACAGCAACGGCTCGCTCGAACTGCTCGCGAACGACATCGAAAACCGCGACGAGACCACGGCCACGGACACACAGGCGACGACTGCGATTTACGGTCTCGGCAAGATCGTCCTTGCGGGCGGCAAGGATGCGAGCGGCAACTACACCAACGCAAACCTGATCCTCAACCAGTCGGGCCTGATTGAGTCGGCGGGAGACATGGAACTCCATGCCAACCGGGTCACGAACACCCGCACGACGATGACGGCGACCGGGATGAACCAGCCCGTTGATCCGGCGCTGCTGGAGCAGCTCGGTCTCAGTCTGTCGGGGTGCACGGCCATCTACATGGCCGCGTGCGGGCCGGGCAATCCGGTGGTCTCGGGCCAGGTAACGGGCGACCCGAACATGATCGGTGGCGTCTTTATCGATCCGCCACACGGCGGCTCGATGAACAGCACATACCAGTACACGACCTATACGGGCACGGCACTGGCAAACCTGGTCGCGGGCATCAGTCCACAGGCGCAGATCATCTCGGGCGGCAATCTCGACGCCTCGAACGTGGGCCAGTTCCAGAACTACTGGAGCGCGGCCGCAGCGGTCGGCAACATTGCCGCGCCTGTCTCGCTCGACCAGAACTCGTGGCAGGGGCAGGCGGCCCCGTCCGTCCAGATCACGTACTCGGGGCTTTACCACTATCGCACCTATGACGGCAAGTACTGGACCTACTCGTTCTGCGATGGGAACGGCTGTAACGTGCCCGCTGATATCAAGAACTACGCACTGCCGGCCTACGAATCGACTTTCGTTGCGGGCGGTACGCTCTCTGGCACGGGCATCGATATCAACAACACGGCGGGTAACGCGGGCATTCCGTCACTCGGTCTCGCGCCCGGTCAGGCGCTAACCGGCGTGACCATCGGCGGCATTAGCGGCAGCGCGGGCACGAATGCGGGGGCCGCCTCGTCGATTAGCGGCAACGCATCAGGCACAAAGGCCGGCGCGACTTCGGTCAATGGCGGTGCGAGCATGGTCAATCCGGTCATCGCGAACGCGACGGCGCAGACCGTGCTGCAAAACCTGACGGTTCCTCAAGGTGGCCTGTTCAGTCCGGCAACCGCACCAGGCGCAACGTACCTGATCGAAACGAACCCGGCCTTCACGAACCAGAAGACGTTCATTTCGAGTGACTACTACCTGCAACAGCTTGGGCTGAATCCGCAGACCACCGAAAAGCGTCTCGGCGATGGTTTCTACGAGCAGCAGCTTGTGCGCAACCAGATTACGTCGTTGACCGGCAAGGCGGTACTTGGCCCATACACCGACACACAAGCGATGTACCAGTCCCTGCTTGCAGCAGGCGCCTCGCTCTCGCAGTCGCTGAACCTTCCGCTCGGCATGAGCCTCTCGCCTGAACAGGTGGCGCAGCTCACGAGCAACGTCATCATCATGCAGACAGAAGTGGTGAACGGTCAGACCGTGCTCGTGCCTGTCGTCTATCTCGCGAAGGCAAGCCAGCAGAACATGAACGGCCCGTTGATCGCTGCGACCGATATCGACATCCAGAATGCGCAGAGCTTCACCAACAGCGGCACGGTGCAGGCCGGCAATACGATGTCGATTCAGGGACAGCAGATCAATAACGCCTTCGGCGCGCTGCAAAGCGGCGGCCTGATGTCGCTGAACACCACCGGCAATATCGACCTGACTTCGGCAAAGGTGAACGCCGGCAGTCTCGCGCTGAACGCCGGCGGCGACCTGCTTCTGAATACGGCGGTCAAGACCGTTGACCAGGTGAGCGCGACGGGGGCCACGCGCACCACGACCACACTCGGACCTGTCGCGAGCCTGAGCGTTGCAGGCAATGCGGCCATCGTCACGGGCGGCAACTTCGAGCAGAACGCGGGCAACCTGAACGTGGGCGGCAACCTCGGCATGGCCGTAGGCGGCAACTACGATATCGGCTCGGTGCAGACCGGCGAACACAAGGTCGTCGAGCGCGCGAACGGCGTTTCGAATACGAACGTCAACAGTACGACGGGGAGTTCGATCAACGTCGGCGGCGTGTCGGCTATCGGCGTGGGCGGCGACCTGACTGCGACGGGCGCGAGCATCAATCTTGGCGGTGGCGGCGTGGTCGCAGCGAACGGCAACGTGACGCTTCAGGCCGCGAAGGCGACTTCGACTGTTGATAGCAACAGTTCGGGCAGCGACAGTCACGGCAGCTATTCGGAGTCGAAGCACACAGCCGACGACTCGCTCACGGCGACGACGCTCAATGCGGGCAATTCCCTGACCGTTGCATCGGGCAAGAACATCAACGTCACGGGCAGCGCGATCAGTCTCGACAAAGGCACGGCGACGCTTGCTGCAACGGGCGACGTGAACATCGGCGCGGCAACCGAAACGCACGTCGACAATTCACAGGAGCAGCACCAGCACAGCAGCGTTGTGAGCGGCAAGGAAGTACAGAGTTCGCGTGACACAACGACGACGCTTGCACAGGGCAGCATGGTTTCTGCTGACGCAGTACAGATCGCAAGTGGCAAGGACATCAACGTTGCGGGCAGTACCATCGTCGGCACGAACGACGTTGCGCTCAGTGCCGCGCATGACGTGAACATCACCACGACGCAGAACACGATGCAATCGTCGGGCACGTATCAGGAGAAGAATACGGGCCTCGGGACGAGTGGCCTGACCGTCACGGTCGGCACGAACAAGCTCGCGACGACCGACCAGGAATCAAGCGTCACGAACAATGCAAGTACGGTCGGCTCGATCAACGGCGACCTGTCGATCCAGGCGGGTAACACGCTGCACGTTACCGGCAGCGACCTCGTCGCAGGTGGCAACGTCTCGGGCACGGCAGCGAACGTCATCATCGACGCCGCGACCGACACCCTGCACCAGGCGCAGACGCAAAAGACCAGCAGCAGCGGTCTCGCGATTGGTCTGGCGGGCTCGGTGGGCGATGCGATCAACAACGCTTATTCGGAGTCTCAGGCTGCAAAGAACTCGTCGGGCAACGGCGACAGCCGCGCGGCCGCGCTACATGGCATCGCGGCCGCAAGCGACGCCTTTACAGCAGCGAGTGGCGCGATGACCGCAGCCGGTGGCGGCAAACCTGACATCGGCATCAAGGTCAGCATTGGTTCAAGCAAGAGCGAAAGCCAGTCGTCGGAGGATCAGGCGACACAGCGCGGTTCGAGCGTTACGGCAGGCGGTACGGCAGCGTTTGTCGCAACGAACGGCGACCTGACCATCGCCGGCTCGAACGTGAACGCAAATGATGTCCTGCTTGCCGCCAGGGACAAGGTCAACGTCATCAATACGACCGACACCGATTCGACGCGCGGCTCGAACAGTTCCAGCAGCGCGAGCGTGGGCGTTCAATACACGCTTGGCGGCGGCTTTGGCGTCTCGGCGGCGATGGCGAATGCACACGGCGACGCGAACAGCGACGCGTCGATCCAGAACGCTTCACACGTCACGGGTGCGAACAGCGTCACGGTCATTTCGGGCGGCGATACGAACATCACCGGATCGCAGATCAGCGGCAAGCTGATTGCGGCCGACGTGGGCGGTAACCTGAACATCGCGAGCGTGCAGGACGTGACGAACAGCGCTGCGCACCAGAGCAGCGCGGGCGGCGGCTTCACGATCAGCCAGGGCGGCGGCAACGCGAGTCTTAGCGCGCAGAACGGCCATGCGGATTCGAACTATGCGGGCGTGAACGAACAGGCAGGAATCTACGCGGGCGACGGTGGATTCAACGTCAACGTCAAGGGCAACACGGGCCTGACTGGCGCAGTCATCGCGAGCACCGCAGACGCTTCAAGGAACAGCCTGACAACTGGCACGCTCACCTATAGCGACATCCAGAACCAGTCGCACTACGACGCGAACAGCAACGGCATCAGCGCGGGCGTGGGCGTCGCGAATACGGGCAAGTCAGTCGGCCCTGGTTCGGTCAGCAATGGCGGCGGCGTGTCGCCGATGCTTCCGCAGAACGATAGCGGCGACCAGAGCGGGACAACGCGCAGCGCGGTCAGCGCGGGCACGATTACGGTCACGGATACGACCCACCAGACACAGGAAATTGCAGGTCTGAGCCGCGATACAACGGACACGAACGGCAAGGTCGCGAACACGCCTGATGTGAATGCACTGCTGAACCAGCAGGCCGACCGGATGAACGCGGCACAGGCTGCGGGTCAGGCCGTCGCGCAGCGTATCGGCGATTACGCGAATGCACAGGAAAAGGCAACGGGCGATCCTGAGTGGGCGGAAGGCGGAAGCAAGCGCGCAGCGATGCAGGCGGCAGGCGCGGCGGTGGTCGCGGGACTTGGCGGCGGCGTGGCGAGTGCTGTCGAAGGCGCAGCCGGTGGAGCTATCGGCTCGAAGATGGCCGGCTCGCTCAACGGACTGAGTAATTCGATTGCCGCGTCGAACCCGACCGGCGACGCGGACATCAACCAGGCGCTCGGGAACATCGTCGCGAATGTGATCGCGACCGGTGCGGGCGCTGCTGCGGGTGGCGCAGGAGCATTCTCCAGTTCGGACGTGGACCGCTATAACCGGCAATTGCACCCAGAAGAAAAGACACTCGCGAAGCAACTCGCCGACAAGAGCGGCGGCAAATATACGCAAGCGCAAATCGAAGACCAGATGCGTATCATGGGCGTCAGCGACAACGGCACGAGCGAATCTGGCGCGCCGACAACGCTGATTGGGCAGGCACCTACGGATTCGGGCGCGAAGTGGATATCTGGCGGCACGACAGCGAACGGTCAACCGATCCTGACGCAAGTGACCGCGCAGGCCGATCCGGCGTTGCAGTCCTATATTCTCTCGAACTACAACAGCGCATCGTCAGGACAAGTGCCGAGTCGGTTCACGTATCAACAGACGGGCAGCGGCTCGATGAATGTCACCGGGCCGTTTACGAAATTCGACCAGTCAGATGCGCAGTTCGTGCGAAGCACGGCTGGATCCGTCGCGGGCTTCGGTGCTACTCAACTAGACCGCACCGCTGCATTTGCGACGGCGTTTGAGGCTGCGGGCTCACCAATTCCCTACGTCTCTGTGTCGGCCGGAACCATTGCAGTCGGTGCCACTTTCGGTTCATGGCTCTTGAATGGCGTCCAACAGGCGGCTACCCCAAACACAGGAAACTACGCAGTTTCAACGGCAATCGGCCAAATGACCGGAGCACTTAGCAATCGTTATCCAGTAGCCGCACCGGTAATCAATGAATTTGGCAACATAACGAGCAACAGCGGGCAAGCTCAGAATGCGCAGGAATGGGTGAACAAAAATTGGTCGAAGCTAATAGGACATTTCCAGTGAGCAAGATTAAATTCATTGTGGACGGAAACATCTCAGAGTGGGGCCGAATCGGTCTAATCATCTTGGGGACCGGAATGTTTGGCTGCGGTCTTGGGCTTGACTTTTTGCCGCGGCCAATAGCCCTCGCATTCGCGATCTTGGGCTTGCCCATCGCCGGGATTGGCGGGTATGCCTCACGCGCGGGCGCACTCGGACTGAAGCCCTTCGACAACAGCTACAAAAAAGCGCGCAAGAGTTACGAAACGAAGGACGACGAGGACAAGAAGTGAGCGGCGGGCTAGTAGCAGCAACGGTGTGCCTCATATTTCTAGGCGTTGCATTTTTAATCAAATGACCATGCTCAAGCTGCTTGCGACGTACCTAAAGTTGTTTTTGATAGCGATAGCTGGCGTCGCCTCGATACGGGTGGTAGTCATCCTTTTCGTGACGCTGCTCTACGGCGGACATTGGCCTTGGGGACTGGGCGACGTTTGGTTCGTACTGAAGCAAGGAACTTTGTTAGCCGGTGTTTTCTGGGTCTTCGCGACGGTTTCCTACCTTAAGAACAAGTGACGGGTCTTTGGTTCATGGGTCAGATTCAATTGTCCTGCGTAAACCGGGCCTCAACCCGTCGAATTGGGCCTCGACAGGCGTATGGTCCGGTAGTGGATGGAATCTCTTCAATCCGAACTCTGCGGCTTTGGTTCTCGGTACGCTCGCGGGTGGTAGTGGTCAGGAAGTCGCGGGGGCCGCTGCCCAAAAACTTCCAAATATAAATGGGCAGTCAAAATGATACGTTGGCTCTTAGTGTTTGCAGGCTTGGTGATCGTGTGTGTCGCCGGCTTCTATGTCATTTGGCTCGGCGGGCTTCTTCTGAACTGTGCCTTCATGTCGGGCTGTTTCGAACGGCTTGATTTTTTTACGCTACTGGCCGCCGTGAATCAAAAGAGCATAGCTGTAAAAGGTACTCTGGCAGCAAACGTGGTCATGGCAATTGTGTGGTCAAGGAGGCGCCGTTAGAACAAGTCATGAACCGAACGACTATCGCTTACGGCATCTGGCGGTTGATAGAGTGCGGCATCACGCAGTGCCAGCGCGAGCATGGGCGCAAGCCTCTCTCGCTCATCCTGCATCCCGCACATACAGATGAATATAACCGCAGCTCCGAAAGCAATCCGGCCGTGCTCGACGACGTTGCTGTGATCGTGGGCCCGCTATTTTCGACGGCTGCTATCTCGGACGAAGACGGCAATACACACGAGCTGTAACCCTGGAACATCATGAAAATTCGAAAGAGGCTGGCGGCTCTGCCGCTTACAGCCCTGGTCACTCTCGCGCCCAATGTGCCGGCGCAAAGCCTGGGCGGTATCGAAACCGAACAAAATCAGCAGCAACGACGGGACGCGCAGCAGCGTGAGGCGGCCGTGTCGGCGCCCGTTGTGCGCTCCGATCTGCCGAAGATCGACGCGTATCCCGCACTTCCGCACGAGTCTCCTTGCTTTCGCGTCGACACATTCTCGCTAAAGGTGCTTGAATCCCTGCCGGCCGCGACGCAAAAGAAAGGCGCGTCGGCTTTGCCGCTCGACCCGTTCGCATTCGCCCGCGAATGGCTCGACCACTATCAAGGTCAGTGTGTCGGAAAGGAAGGTATCGACGTGCTCACAAAAGGATTGCAGCAGGCAATCTTGAGCCGTGGCTACGTGACCACGCGCGTACTCGTGCAGCCGCAAGACCTGACAGGCGGAACGCTTACGCTCGCGCTCGTGCCCGGTATCGTGCGCAATATCGCCTTCGCAGACTCGTCAATGTGGGGCACATGGAAGACCGCCTACCCGACGAGTAGCGGCGACGTGCTGAACCTTCGCGACCTTGAGCAAGGGCTTGAGCAGATGAAGCGCGTCAGCAGCCAGGACGTGAACATGGAAATCCGGCCGACCGACGTACCGGGTGAAAGTGACGTTGTCCTCACGGTCAAGCGCTCGAAGCCGTGGACCTTCGTCGCTTCGGTCGATAACTCGGGTACGGAGTCGACGGGCAAGTGGCAAGGCAACGTCAATCTTGGACTGAACAATCCGCTTGGCCTGAACGACATCCTATCGCTCGGCGCGAATCAGGACTTGTCATTCAGGAACAAGGCGCTTGGCTCTCACGGCTTCAACGGCTCGTATTCTGTGCCGTGGGGCTACTGGACCGCAACGCTTTCGGGCAACACCAACACGTACTACCAGAACATCGCGGGCGTGAATCAGACCTTCGTTTCGAGCGGCAACTCGCAGACTGCGGCGCTGCGCATCGCTCGCGTTATCTCACGCAGCCAGAACGACGTGCTCGGCGGCTATGTCCAGCTTTCGAAGCGCTTCGGCGACAGCTTCATCGACGCCACGGTGATTCCCACACAGGCGCGCAACAACACCTTCCTGGAGTTAGGCGCGACGGACCGCCATTACTTCGGTGCCACGCAGTTCGACGGCACGCTCGCCTACCGCCAGGGTATCGGCGGGTTCGGCGCGACTGCGGACCCGTATCCTGACGGCCCTACGTACCGCTTCCATATGGCCGTGCTCGATGCAAACCTGTCGATTCCGTTTGCGGTGGGGAGCCAGCGCTTTGCCTATGTGGGAACCGTACACGGGCAGTTCACGAACGACACGCTGTTCTATATCGACGACCTGACTATCGGCAGCCGCTACACAGTGCGCGGCTTCGACGGCGAAACGATGCTCGCGGCAGAGAAAGGTTTTTACTGGCGCAACGAACTGCAATGGCCTGTGTTCAACACGGGGCAGACGCTGTATGCAGGGTTGGACTACGGGCGCGTGTTCGGACCGAACACGGCGGCACTGGTGGGAACGCAACTGGCGGGCGCGGTGATTGGCATACGCGGCGGCTTGCCGGCGAAGTTTGTCGGCGTATCGTATGACCTGTTTGCGGGAACACCGATCTACAAGCCATCAGGATTCCCGACTGCCCGCGTGACAGTCGGGTTCCAGTTGACCGCGGCGTTCTAGGCGCGTGCTCCTCGCTGGACGTATGAGCGGCGTGAAACGGCCTGCGCCTCATCCATCAGCTTGAACGCCTCGTCGGGGCTCAGGCTGTCATCTGGCAGGCGGCGCGCATTTCGAGCGCAATAGCGGTATTACGGGGTATCTCCGCGTCAAGAAGTAAGACGGCGCGAACCTGCGCGATGGAAACGCCGCATCGTTCGAGAATCAGGTCGGCGTCGCATCGGAAGAGGGCGCTTGCGTCGCCTCATCATTTCGAATATATTGGAAATATGGAAGAAAAAGATATCATCCGTGCCCTCGCGGCGCTCGCCCACGAACTGCGCCTGCGCGTGTTCCGCATGCTGGTCGTCGCCGGCCCGGGCGGATTGACGCCGGGCGTGATCGCGGCGCAGCTCGATATTCCCAACGCGACGCTCTCCTTTCACCTGAAGGAGTTGATGCACGCCGGGCTGGTCACGCAGGAGCGCGAGGGGCGCAGCCTGATCTACCGGGCTGCCTATGAGCAGATGAACGCAGTCCTCGGCTTTCTGACCGAGAACTGCTGCCAGGGGCAGCCTTGTCTGGATCAGGGCGCCGGTTCATGCCAATGCTGACGGAGAACCCTCATGAAGCGGTTTCATATCCACGTCCACGTTGACGATATCGCAGCCAGTGTCATGTTCTATTCGAAGCTGTTCGGTGCTGAGCCCACGCGCGTCGAGGCGGATTACGCGAAATGGATGCTGGACGATCCCCGCGTGAACTTTGCGATTTCCACGCGCGGCGCGCAAACCGGCGTGGACCACCTGGGCTTCCAGGTCGATGACCCAGCCGAGCTGGCCGAACTCGCCCAGCGTGCGCAGGCCGCGGACATGGCGCTGCTCGACCAGGGCGAAACCACCTGCTGCTATGCGCGCAGCGACAAGCACTGGATCGTCGATCCGCAAGGGATCGCCTGGGAGCACTTTCATACGCTCGACAGCGCCGCGGTCTACGGCGAGAGCCGCCAGGGCGCGCAGCCGCAAAGCGCGCCGGCGTGCTGCGGCCCGCGCGGCAAGCCCGTTGGTGTTCCCGTGAAGCCCGCTGGTTCGGCCTGTTGTTAAGACAGCATGGCAGCCGGCACGATTTACGACCTCCTGTTGATTTGCACAGGCAATTCGCCATGACCACGAACGTACTCATTCTCTGCACGCACAATTCGGCGCGCAGCGTGCTCTCGGAGGGCATGCTGAACCACTGGGCGCGCAAACTCGGCAAGGACGTGCGTGCGTTCAGCGCAGGCAGCGCGCCGAGCGGCCGCATCAATCCGTTCGCGCTCGAAGCATTGACGCGCGCGGGCATCGATACACAGGGCTATCGCAGCAAGAGCTGGGACGAGTTCGCGCAGGACGGCGCGCCGCCCATGCGTATCGTCATTACGGTGTGCGACAGCGCGGCCGCCGAGGCGTGCCCGTTCTGGCCCGGCAGCCCGGTCAAGGTGCACTGGGGCTACGCCGATCCGTCGAATGCACCGGGCGGCGATGAAGGCAAGCGCCAGGCGTTCGAGCTTACGCGCCAGGCCATCGGCTATCGCATGTTGCAGTTGCTCGAGCTTCCCCTCGCGCGCCTGGACAATGTCGAGCTTCAGCAGGCGCTCGACGACATCCTGCAGAGCTAATCTCTTCTTTATCGAGTTGCCCCATGAGCGCCCCCAACGTCGCCGCTTCGCGCAAGACGGCTCCGAAGCCGGCCATCAGTTTCTTCGAGCGTTACCTGAGCGTATGGGTCGCGCTGTGCATTGTCGCGGGCATTCTGCTCGGCCAGGTGCTGCCCGGCGTCTTCCAGACGATCGGCCGGATGGAGTATGCGCATGTCAATCTGCCGGTCGGCCTGCTGATCTGGGTGATGATCATCCCAATGCTCGTCAAGGTCGATTTCGGCGCGCTGCATGAAGTGCGTCAGCACGTGAAGGGCATTGGCGTCACGCTTTTCGTGAACTGGCTGGTCAAGCCATTCACGATGGCGCTGCTCGCATGGCTCTTCATCAAGCACTTGTTCGCGCCGCTGCTGCCCGCCGGGCAGCTCGACAGTTACGTCGCCGGTCTGATCCTGCTTGCGGCGGCCCCGTGTACGGCGATGGTCTTCGTCTGGAGCCGGCTCACCGGCGGCGACCCGCTCTTCACGCTCTCGCAGGTGGCGCTGAACGACAGCATCATGGTCGTCGCGTTTGCGCCGCTCGTCGGCCTGCTGCTCGGCATGTCGGCGATCACGGTGCCGTGGGCGACACTGCTCACCTCGGTCGTGCTTTACATCGTCATTCCCGTGATCCTCGCGCAGATCGTGCGCCACGCGCTGCTCGCCAAAGGGCAGGCGGCCTTCGATGCCGCCATGGCGAAGATCGGTCCGTGGTCGATCTCCGCGCTGCTCGCAACGCTCGTGCTGCTGTTCGCGTTCCAGGGCGAGGCCATTCTGAAGCAGCCGCTCGTCATCGTGCTTCTCGCGGTGCCGATCCTGATCCAGGTGTTCTTCAATTCGGCGCTGGCGTACGGGCTCAATCGCGCGGTTGGCGAAAAGCACAACATTGCCTGCCCGTCTGCACTGATCGGCGCGTCGAACTTCTTCGAACTGGCCGTCGCCACGGCAATCGGCCTGTTTGGTTTCAACTCGGGCGCCGCGCTCGCGACCGTCGTGGGCGTGCTGATCGAAGTGCCGGTCATGCTGCTCGTTGTGCGCATCGTCAACCGGTCGAAGCACTGGTACGAGTGCGCCTGAAGATTCAAGGAGAACAAGTGTGCCTGAGCTGGCGAGTGACCTGACGACCGACCTCCCGCAGGTCGACCCGGTGCTGTTCCGCGTACCCGATATCAAGCGGCTGCAGGCCGCGAAAGCCTCTGTGCATGCGCCGCGCATCCTGCTGCTCTACGGCTCGCTGCGCGAGCGCTCGTTCAGTCGCCTGCTGAGCGAGGAGGCCGCACGACTGCTCACGGCGATGGGCGCCGAAGTCCGCACGTTCAATCCGAGCGGCCTGCCGCTGCCGGACGATGCACCGGACACGCACCCCAAGGTGGCCGAACTGCGAGACCTGGTGCTGTGGTCGGAAGGCATGGTCTGGTGCTCGCCGGAGCGTCACGGCGCGATGACCGGCATCATGAAGTCGCAGATCGACTGGATTCCGCTGTCTGTCGGGGCAGTGCGGCCGACGCAGGGCAAGACGCTCGCGGTGATGCAGGTCAGCGGCGGCTCGCAGTCGTTCAACGCGGTCAACCAGATGCGCGTGCTCGGGCGCTGGATGCGCATGCTGACCATTCCGAACCAGTCGTCGGTGGCGAAGGCATTCACGGAATTCGACGACGCCGGCCGCATGAAACCCTCGGCGTATTTCGACCGCGTCGTGGACGTCATGGAAGAGCTGGTGAAGTTCACGCTGCTGACGCGCGATATCGGTCCGTATCTGGTTGACCGCTACAGCGAGCGCAAGGAAAGCGCCGAGGAGCTGATGAAGCGAGTCAACCAGGCCAGTATCTGAAGTCAATTGGCTCGAAGCGCGTCCGGTTCGCCGGTCATCGAGGTTTCAACCGATGAGGTCGGCGCCTGTCGTGAGCACGATCTTGCCAAAGTGCGTGCCGGAGTCGATCAGCTCGTGCGCACCGCGAGCATCGGCAAGCGCGAACGTCTTGTAGACGACCGGCTTGACGGTGCCGCTCTCGATGAGCGGCCAGACGTGCCGTTCCAGTTCGCTGATGATGGTCGCCTTGTCCTCCGCTGTGCGCGAGCGTAATGTCGAGCCCATATGCGTGAGGCGCTTTGTCAGCATTGGGACGAGGTTGAGTTCCTTCGCCGGCCCTTTGATCACGCCCACCTGGACGATCCGGCCGTCCATGGCGGCGGCTTCATAGTTCCTGCCCACGTAGTCGCCCGCAATGATGTCGAGGATCACGTCGGCGCCTCGCTCGTCGGTCGATCGCTTCGTCTCTGCCACGAAATCGTTCTCGCGATAGTCAATCGCGACGTCCGCCCCCAGCGCGAGGCTGGCCTCGCGATGCGCCTGCGAGCCCACGGTCGTGATGATTTTCGAAGCGCCAAACGCTTTGGCCAACATGGTCGCCGTCGTACCGATTCCTGAAGCGCCGCCGTGGATCAGCACGGTTTCGCCAGCGGCGAACTTGCCGCGCTGGAACAGGTTCAGCCATACCGTCATGAACGTTTCCGGCATGGCTCCCGCTTCCACCAGCGTCAGACCGTTAGGAATGCGCATGGTATTGCAGGCGTGCGCGACTGCGTACTCCGCATAGCCCCCGCCAGGAATCAGCGCACAGACCAGTTCGCCGATGCGCAATTCAGTCACGTCCGCGCCAATGGCAACCACTTGACCCGCCACTTCGAGCCCCGGAATGTCCGACGCGCCGGGGGGCGGATCATACAGCCCCTTGCGCTGGAACACGTCCGGACCGTTGACGGCTGCGGCATGGATGCGAATGAGAACCTCGTCGGCGGCCGGCACCGGCACCGGGCGCGTAGTCGGCACCAGCACCTCAGGGCCGCCGGGTTGTTTGATCTCGATGGCCGTCATCGACGACGGGACGCGAAAAGTTGACGCAGACATGGATACGACCCCTTCTATGGATGAGGCTCGTTTGATCCGGGCGGACCAGTGAACGAGCAACTCTTGAAGCCAGTATAGGGCTCGACTTTGATGAATTCGCGCAGCATTATTCGCATCGTGGGATGCAAATTTGCATCAGGAGGGTGAGGCGATGAACTGGGACGACGCGCGCGTGTTTCTTGCGGTCGAGCGCGAAAAAACGCTTCGTGGGGCGGCCAGAACGCTCAATCTCGATCAGGCGACGGTCGGCAGACGCATCGCGGCACTGGAGCACGCACTGCGCGCCACGCTCTTTCTGCGCACCTCCGACGGATATGCGTTGACCACGGCCGGCGAGGCCGCGCTGAAATCGGCGGAAAAAATGGAGCACGCCGCGCACGAACTCGTCAGACGAACTCAAGGCACCGATACGCGGCTTGCGGGAGACGTACGCGTCACGAGCACCGACTCGATCGCGCTGGAATTTTTGCTTCCCGCCATCGAGCGGTTGCACGCTGCGCATCCGGAAGTGCGCGTGCTGCTGGACACGTCCACGCGCATGCTTAGCCTGGCAAAGCGTGAAGCCGATATCGCGGTCCGCTCAGTGCGCCCGGATAACCCCGATCTGGTCGCGCGGCGCCTCGCCCGGTGGCCGATGGCGCTCTTTGCCTCGCATGCGTACATCGAGCAGCGCGGCACGC
This sequence comes from Paraburkholderia sp. J7, assembly GCF_905220155.1. Taxonomy (NCBI): domain Bacteria; kingdom Pseudomonadati; phylum Pseudomonadota; class Betaproteobacteria; order Burkholderiales; family Burkholderiaceae; genus Paraburkholderia; species Paraburkholderia sp. J7. The sequence goes on from NZ_CAJMYZ010000016.1 coordinate 126,803, forward strand.
CTGTTGCGGGCTCCGCATTCGCGGGTCACGATCTCGTCGTCTATCAGGGAAGCTGGACGGGCCATCGATCGCAGACACTGGCAGGCGAACCGATACACGCGGGGCGCATCGTCTCGACCTTCAATACGAGCCTCATGCTGCGCAGCGCGGTCAAGGCCGGCATCGGCATTGGCGAGCTTCCGATCCATCTGGCCGAACATGACGGACTCGTGCAGCTATGGCCGGAGCCCCCACGTGGGGCTGTCTATGAAATCTGGCTCGTCACGCATCAAGACCTTCGGCATACCGCGCGCATCACAGCGATGATCGAGCATATCGTCGCCGCGTTCGAAGATCACACGATTCACACGAAATAGGCACGCATGGCATCGCGACGGCTGCCATGCGTCTAACGCGACGCTGCGACACTCGCCAATGACCCATCAGCCTCGCACGCCTTCACAGGAGCGTTGCCGACCGCGTTTGCTGCGGGAGCACACGACTCTGTTTCGACAGGCTCGATGGCAGCGGCAAGCCCCGTCGCTGCCCGGACATGGCGTTCAAACAAGGCCCTGAGTTCAGGGCGCAGTCCATCGCCGCGCTGAGCCGCCAGTGCGTGAAGCGAGAGAAACGGCAACATGATAGGACTCCAGTCAATGAGGCGATTCGAGCGCACCCTGCTTCGTCCCGCGATCTCGTCTACGGTGCGCTTGCGTGGACACGATATGGCGTCGCCCCGACGCCGGCACTCCGATTCTTGCTGCCTGATTGCTGTGAGCACGAGAGAACGCTGAGCGCGTACGGCAGGCATCCAGTCCAGCCGTCAGTGCAAGTCTTCGCGGACTGGATTACGCTGATGTTGGGAACAGCGTAGTTGCGACAAGAGCCACTTCAGAACGTTTGGATTCGTCATGTCCAGGAAGCGCAATCGACAAGAGATGGATTGCGCTTCTCTCCACTTGCAATGTACGGAGTCCATGCCATGCAGAGTGAATCGAAGGATGGGATTGCCCGGCGCGATTTCATCAAGACAGCGGTTGCGCTGGTTGGCGCAACGACTGCACTAGCCGGGCATAGCGGTGCCGTGAACGCCCAGGGCACGACGTCGCCACCCGGCCACAGCGGAGGGACGCGCTACACCGGCGATGTGATTCAGGGAAAGAAGGTCATCAGCGCGCTCGACGTCAGTGACCTGGAACGCGGCAAGAAGCATATGTTCTATTTCCAGGGCGTGCAGATGCCGACCGGGCAGGACTGGTATGTGTCGGTCATCGTCGTCTGCGGCGCGAAGCCGGGCAAGCGCGTCGCGCTGATCAGCGGCGTGCATGGCGACGAAATGAGTCCGGTGCATATGATACAAACCGTGATTGGCCAGCTCGATCCGGCGCAAATGTCCGGGACCGTACTGGCTGTGCTCGACGTATCGCGCCCCGCGCTAGAAGCGATGGAGCGCAGATGGCCCAATTCGGGCAGAGGCGTCGACCTCATCGACATCAACCGCGAATGGCCTGGCAATGAGAATGGCGCCAGCGCGCCGAGCCGTCACGCGGGCCTGCTGTTCAACCGGCTCCTGCGGCCGAACGCCGACTACGCATTGGACTTTCATACTGGCACGACGGGCATGGACCTGACGTCATTCAATCTGGCCAGAATGGAGCTCGCCGAGCCGCGCGCGATGGCGGAGCTTTTTCCCATCGCCCAGATTTTCGACAATCCGGCGTATCCCACGTTGCTGGCCAACGCGCTGATCGATGTGGGCATCCCGGCCATTACGCCCGAGATTGGCGCTGCGCGCGTGTTCGATTTCGACCTGATTCCATTGTTTGTCGAAGGCACGATGAACGTGCTCAAGCGTTATGGCGTCGTTCCCGGCGCAATGGGACGCACCGGGCGCGATTCCGGGATTTTTGTTGGCAATAGCGCTCATACGATCCTGACGACGCACGGCGGCTTCGTCGAACTGCTGGTCAAGCTCAACGAGAAGGTCAAGGTGGGGCAGAAGGTGGCGATTCAGCGCAACACGTTTGGCGAAGTGGTTGCGGAGTACACGACTTCGGTTGCAGGCGAGGTGACAGGGCGGCGCAACGATGCAACGGCCGAGCCCCGCATTCCGATCGTGATGATTCTCTATCAGAGCCCGGCCAGAGAAAATCCTGAGGACTACTCCGAGTAATCATGGTGCGCTATTGAATTTGGCCCAGAATGTGAATGAGGTTCCCTTCGGGGTCCCGGATCATCGTCGAGGAAATGGCGGGCGTGAGTGGCGCGTGCGCCCAGACGATTTCCACGTCACGCTTCGCGAGTGTGGCAGTCGTACCCGCAAGATCGGCGCTCTCCAGCACCAGCGCCTTCCAACCCGTTTCGTCCAGGTGCTGCGGCGGCGGTGTGCGCTTTGCCGCGACCTTGGGCGTGCCAATTCGCGAAACGAGTTCGAGCCGGAAGCCCATGCCGTCGAGCATGGCGTAGTCCGCGCCTACGGCATCGAAGTGCCCCTTCGCTGCGATGGCGAGGCCAAGTACGTCGACATACCAGGCAACCATGGCGTCGAGATTCGCAACGGCGAGCGCGAAATTGTGTAGACGTAGTGCGGGTGCAGCCGTTGGCTGCGGCGAATGTGCGGTACTCATGGGCCGGGCTCCTCGTTAGAGAGGCGCATTGCGGACAGTGCCGCGAAGCGCCTGGAAAGCATTAGACGTTTTGGGGGAAGAGGGCGCGACGCGTTTCTTCGTCGAAGTCGGTCTTCAGCGTGAGCCGTTCCTTCAGTGCGAGCGCACGTGCGGCGGCGGGGCGGTTGCCGATCTCGTCTACGAGGCGTTTGACGTTGGCGTAGTCACTCAGACCTTTTTCGCCAAGAATGTAGCCGGCGAACATGGCCCAGCCCCACAACGCCATATCCGCGATCGAATAGTGCTCACCTGCCAGATACCGTGTTTTGGCAAGCCGTTCGTCGAGCACGCGATAGTGACGTTCGACTTCCTTCAGGTAGCGGTTGCGCGCATAGGGCAAGGGCTCCGGCGTGTGGTGCTGGAAATGCACGGCCTGACCGGAGAACGGCGAGAGCCCCGTTGCCACGAACATCAGCCACGAGAGCATTTCGGCGCGCCCGGCAGCATCGGCGGGAACGAACTTGCCGTGCTTCGTGGCGAGGTGCAGCAAGATGGCATGCGAATCGAAAACGGTCGCGTCTTCGTCGGTGATGGCGGGCACCTTGCCGTTCGGATTGACGTCGCGGAATGCCGGCAGATGTTGCTCGCCCTTGAACGTGTCGACGGCGATCAGATCGAACGGCAATTCCAGCTCTTCGAGCAGAAGGGCCGCCTTCATGGGATTCGGCGATGGGTGGAAGTAAAACTTGATCATTGAGGTTTCCTTTGTAAAACAGGGGAGAAGGTCATCGGAGATGAAGCAGTAGTTCAAACCCGCGTGGGTCGCGCGCACTGCGAGACTGAGCGCGTCTCACTGACGTAATGGTGGGCGAGCAACGCGCGATTGCCGTTCGAACTGGCGGATGAAATCGTTCGACAGCGTCGAACATGTTGCTGCGTGGGTGTGTCGTGGTGGGGGAGTGGATTGACGGCGGCGACTGGACATGCCGCGCGCCTTTCGTGAAGCCTTCTCGGATAACTTCCGATTCCTCTACGCAATCACCGCTTGCGGACCGTTGATGGATTTTGCGACTAACGGTCTGCGTTTTTGCCACGCTGCGAAATGACATTGACGCCGTGGAGGGTGTGCCGCCCGCAAGACGCTATCCAGAGAACGAAGGGCCCAACATTCAGGCACGAGGAATGCGGATTTTGATTCGTGACGATCTACGCGATTGGGGGAGGCCCTCATGCAAATTCAATCGACCCGATGGTTTCCGTTGGCCCGGTATGCGCCGGTTCGCGAGGGATGGTATGAGGTCCGCCTTGTAAGCGGGGATACGGCGTTTGCGAATTTCGCCGCCGGCGAATGGACCGAAAAGCCGCTACTCGTCTTCACGCACTGGCGCGGCCTGAGTTCAGATCCGGCCAGGTCTGCCGACGTCGAGACGATTGACGCGGCAGCGACGGCAGCGGTCGGCGTACGCGCGGTGTGGAATGCGTTCTTTCCTGGCGTTGGCGACGAGCAGCATAAGCCGCTCGAGGCGATTCACGACGCACCGGTGAAAGACGGCAAGTGACAAGTGACGCCGCGCCTTTACGAGCCTTACATCGGTACGTACGCTTCGGCTGCGGTCCCGGCAGTCTGGATGGCGGTGAGTCCATGTTGATCGGAGCATGGACTACATCGCCGGCGAGGGATGGGAGAGACGCTCTCAACTGAATATCGTTGTGTACACGGCGTGACCGGCAGAGCGGTCAGCACGCCGCGACGAATTCACACGATTCAGGAGACACGCATGAGCGAACCCCAAGTGGTGGCGCTGACCCGTGCAGGGTCGGCCGTCATGCCCCGCAACTGCACTTTCGATTCCCGCGACTGGGAAATCTTGCACCGCTACTGGCACCCCGTTGCCTTCGCGCACGACCTGAGCGATAAGCCGCTCGGTGTCACGTTGCTCGACGAAGCGCTCGTTTTGTTCCGCTCGGAAGGGCGGATCGTCGCGGCGCGCGATGTGTGTCCTCACCGGGGCGCGCCACTGAGCCACGGTTGGATGAACGGCGCGAATCTCGTTTGTCCCTATCATGGGCTCGAATATGGCGCGAGCGGCAAATGCAGCTTCATTCCCTCGCAGCCGGAAGGCCCGATTCCCGAGCGCCTGTGCCTGACGACGTATGCCGCGCAAGAAGCGTATGGGCTCGTGTGGGTGTCGCTTGGTGGCGGCGAGCTGCCGTTGCCCGAGTTCCCTGCGTGGAACACGGAGGGGTATCAGCAAATCCTTCCGCCATCTATCGATATCCACGCCTCCGCCGGGCGGCAAACCGAAGGCTTTATCGACGTTGCGCATTTTGCGTGGATTCATCACGACAGCTTTGCAGAACGCAGAAATCCCGTTGTTCCGCAGTACTCTGTGGAGCGGCGCCCGAACGGCTTGCGTGCGGAATACGTGAGCACCGTGAGCAATTTCCCGAAGTCGATGCAGCATCGTGCGCCTGAGGGTTTTCTGTGGCGCAGGGTGTTCGAGGTCGATGTGCCGTTCTTCGCGCGGCTGACGGTGCACTTTCCCGAGAATGGACGATTGGCAATCCTCAATGCCGCAAGCCCGGTGTCCGCACGACTCACGCGCCTGTTTGTGCCGATCGCCCGTAACTTCGACAAGGACTTGCCGCTCGACGACGTCTATGCGTTCAACCGTCAGGTATTCGAGGAGGATCGCGCGATTGTCGAGTTGCAGTGTCCCGAAGAACTGCCCGTCGACCGCTCCCAGGAGGCGCCGATTCTCGCCGATCGCTCGTCCGGTGCGTACCGGCGCGCGCTCGCGGAGATCGGGCTGGGGCAGCGCTATGTACGTTGACTCTGTGCGTTGATGTGGCGGGAGAGGAAAGACCATGAAGATCTGGGAGTGCGTGATTTGCGGGTTTCGCTACGACGAGGCCAAAGGGCTGCCCGAAGCGGGCATCGCGCCCGGTACACGCTGGGAAGATGTACCTGAGGACTGGACGTGCCCGGACTGCGCGACGGGCAAGCACGACTTCGAAATGCAGGTGGTGACCGTATGAGCGAGCATGTCTTTGGCGGGGCGCAAGGCGATCCACTCGTGATCGTCGGCACGGGCCTCGCGGGCTATACGGTGGCGCGCGAGTTTCGCAAGCTCGACGCCCACACGCCTATCGTTATCGTGACCCGCGACGACGGCAGGTTCTATTCGAAGCCCACATTGTCGAATGCGCTCGCGATGAAGAAGGCGCCGCACGAACTCGCGAGCTTCGACGCGCAGGCGATGGCCGCGCAACTGGATGCACGTATCTGGACCCATCGCCATGTCGAACGCATCGCGCCAGACGAGCGCGTTGTTGTCGTCGATGGGCAGCGGTTGCGCTATCGCGCGCTGGTGCTCGCGCTGGGTGCGGACCCGCGGCGCGTGCCGATCGAGGGCGATGGCGCGGCAGACGTGCTGTCGATCAACGATCTCGGCGACTACGCACGTTTTCGCGAGGCGCTTGCGTCGCGTCATTCGGTGGCCATACTCGGCGCGGGTCTGATCGGGTGCGAGTTCGCGAACGATCTTGTCGCAGCGGGGCACCCGGTGTGCCTGATCGATCCGGCCAGCGCACCGCTCTCGCGGCTGCTGCCGGAGCTGGCGGGTGCAGTATTCGCCAGTGCGTTGTCCCGCGCAGGCGTCGACGTTCGGCTCGGCATCGGGGTCGCTGCCGTTTCGAGGCGCGATCCGGGATATCGTCTAACGCTTACGGATGGCGCCACGGTCGAGGCCGATATCGTGATCTCGGCGGTCGGCCTCGTGCCGCGAACGGCGCTAGCGAGCGCGGCCGGCTTGCGCGTCGATGGCGGCATCAACGCGGATGCGTGGTGCCGCACCAGCGCGCCGGACGTCTATGCACTCGGCGACTGCGCGGCCATCGACGGCCGGGTGCAGCCCTATGTGTTGCCGATCATGCATGCAGCGCGTGCGCTCGCGCGCACCTTGTCGGGAACGCTCACGCGCGTCGATTTTCCGGTGATGCCCGTTGTCGTGAAGACGCCGGCGGCGCCGGCCGTTGTCGCGACACCGGGCATGCCGGGCGGACGCTGGAGCGTCGAAGTGGCCACGTCCGAGTCGCCTGAGTCGGTACGCGCGATATGTGAAGACGCGGAGACGAAGCGTGTCACCGGCTTTGCTCTCATTGGCGGCGCCACCGCGCACAAGGCCGCGCTATTGAAGCAGATGGCGTCCGTCTCGAACGGGGTGGAACGGGCATAGCATCACGACAACCGGACGCGGTCACGCGCGTCCGACGACAGGCAGCTTCCACTGACCGACCCCTGTTGCGCTCTGGCGTTCGTATCCGGTTACCAGTCTGCCGGGCACGAGCGCCGGACGTTTGCCGCCGCGAGCCATGCTCGCGGCTCTTTTTTAAAATGATTCGGATTCCGAAATTTATCGCGCGAGTCCCTTGGCGATTTGGGCCACGAGATGGCGCAGCCAGATTGCGGCCGCACCGCGATGCGTGCGGTCGTGCCAGAGCTGGTAGTAGGTGAGCGCCTGGCGCTCGCCGGGAATGGGCTCCATGCGCAGATCGAGCAGGTCGCAGTAGTGCGTGGCCAGCGCGCGCGTGGTCGTGAAAAGCAGGTTCGATCGCATCAGCACATACGGCGCCATGCCAAAGTACGGCAGGCTGGTCGTCACGTTGCGTGACAGGCCGCTGCGGCCCAGTTCGATATCGATGGTGCCGAGGCCCGCCGCATGATGCGTGGTGACGGCCAGGTGCGCGGCCTCCTGATACCTCTCCCGGGTCAGCCTGCCGGGCTTGATCGGGTGTTGCGCGCGCATCAGGCAGACGAGTTCGTCCTTGCACAGCGGCTGGAGGTGCAGGTGCTCGGGCGGTGTGCGCCAGTTGCCGATCACGAGGTCGAGCGCGCCGCTTTCCAGACCGTGCTCGTAGCCGCCATTCACCATCATCAGATGCTGAAACTCGATACGTGCGCGCGGCGCTTCGGTATGGAACGCATCGACGATCGCGGGCAGGAAAAACACGTCCAGATAGTCGGGCGAACCGATGTGAAAAGTCCTGCGTGTCGTGGCCGGATCGAATGCCGTGGTGGGATGCAGCACGGCGGCGATGCCCGCCAGCGCCTGCGCCGTGGGCTCGATCAGCGTGAGCGCGTGCGTCGTGGGCACCATATGGCTGCCGCTGCGCACGAGGAGCGGATCACCCGTCATCGCGCGCAGTCTGCGCAGTGCGACGCTGATTGCCGGCTGCGTTTGGCCGAGCAGCGCGGCAGTGCGCGAGACACTGGCTTCGCAGATGAGCGTATGGAGAACCTTCAGCAGATAGGAGTCGATGACTTCCCGGGACATGCAGACCACCGTTTCGATTGACGCCGTTCCTAGCTATATACGGTTCGATATAACGGTGCGTCAATTCCGGGGAAATGCCTGGCCACGCGTGTGTGCCTTGCAGATTCGGGCTTATAACGGAAGGTGCATCTGCACTATTTGCGAGGCCGCATGCGCTCGCGCACGACCGCTTAGTGATTTGCGCTTGCCTCGCTGCTCGCGAGCGCGAACGCGCGAATGGCGCTGGTCGTCGCATTTGCGCCTTTCGCCCGGTCGACGACAAGGACACGATGGTGCGGCTCGTCGACGGCGACGCCACGCGCGTCCTGGAAGTCGTCGGCGAGGCTCGACACCGTGCCGTCCGGCGCGATGCGGCAGAATCCGTGCGCGCCGCATTTTGTGTAGAGCGCTCCGGATGCATCGGCGGCGAGCAGGTCCGGGCTTTCGATTTTCGCGAACGCCGTGCCGCTGTGGGAGGGCTCTGGTTTGGCCATCAATCCGGCGAGGTCGTAGCGCAGAATCTCACCCGCGCCCTGGTCCGCGACAAACAGCGCGCCGCCGTGGACCGCGATTCCCACAGGCTTCGCAAGACCACTGACGAGATCGCGCTCGGTAGCGGCGTACGTCGTCAGGTCGTAGCTCACGAGGCTGACGCCGCCCGTTGGCGGCTCGTTTTCCCGCTTGATGAACCAGCTCGACAGCGCGCGCCCGGGACCGATCGATACGAGTCCCAGTCTGCGTCGCCCGGAAGCCGGACCGCTCAGGGCATGGACCTCACCGGCGGCGGAAACGACGAAGAGGGCGCCTGACTTGCCGAAGCCAAATCGTTGGGCGAGCAGTGCGTCAGGCCGCAGGAACGCGAACTGGCTGAGGCTGTTGGGCTGACCCGCGATAGCGGGCAGGCTGGCATACGGGCGGAAGTCCGACTGGTTCGAAGACCACAGGATGCTGTTGCTCCGGTCGTCGGTGATGAATAGCGCGCCGTCACCGGGACGCACGGCGATTGCGTTCGGCTGGGCATTCAGCTCGATGCGCGCGGGCGCGGAAAGTGGCGCGCTGTGACAGCCCGCGACGGCGAGGAGCGTTGCTGCCAGCGCGTGCCATTTGAGCCGCCGCGCCATTCGACCTGCACTAAAGGCTCTCGCTAATCTAATTCCCGGCATGACGGCTCCTGACATGGCGTTCGGGTGAGGGCGCATCGCAACTCCGGAGCGCAGAAAAGCGGATTCTACGTTGATAGTGCGTTCGTCATGCAACGGCTAGATATTCTGAATCAGCGCGCCAAGCTCGACTATCGCTATATACAGTGTAATATTTCGATTCCGGAACATTACATTGCTTTCACGTTGATCCATTCTTCCTGAGATAACAGACCATGCGGGTATCGTTCCCACGTTCTCTGAAGCAGACATTGTTTGTCATCGGCGTCGGCATGATGGCCGTTTGCGCGAACGCACGCGCCGACGAACTCATCGTCTCCGCCGCGGCGAGCCTGACCAATGCGTTCAAGGCGATTAGCGCGGCATACGAGCAGCAGCACCGGGGCACGAAGGTACTGCTGAACTTCGGCGCCTCCGACGTGCTCATGCAGCAGATCGTGAAGGGCGCGCCCGCCGACGTGTACGCGTCGGCAGACCAGAAGGCGATGGACAAGGCCGTCGCCGAGAAGGTGGTCGATCCCGCCACGCGCCAGGATTTCGCGGCCAATGCGCTGGTGCTGATCGTGCCGAAGGACAGTTCGTTCATGCCGACGTCGCTCGACGCACTCGCGCAACCGGGCGTGAAGCGTGTGGCGTATTGCGATCCGGCGTCGGTGCCGATCGGCCGCTACGCGAAAGGCGCGCTCGAAGCGGCGGGCCTGTGGGACGCGGTGAACGCGAAAAGCGTGCTGGCGGGCGACGTGCGCCAGAGTCTCGACTACGTCTCGCGTGGCGAGGTCGACGCGGGCTTCGTGTTCGCCACCGACGCCGCGATCATGCCCGAGCGCGTGAAGGTCGCACTGACCGTGCCGACGCAAACCCCCGTGACTTATCCGATTGCGCTCGTGGAGGGCAGCCGCCATGCAGCGGATGCGAAGGCCTTCATCGCCTACGTGCTGTCGCCCGCCGGGCAGACCATACTCGCGAAGTATGGCTTCAAGCCGGCCGGCGCGGCGCACTGATCCGCCCGCGCAAGAGGAGCGCCCCTCATGGGACAGGTCTGGGTTCCGCTGCTGCTCTCGCTGAAGGTCGCCGGCTGGGCCACGGCGTTGAACGTCGTGTTCGGCGTGGCCGCCGGCTACGGTCTCGCGCGCTGGCATTCCGGCGCGCGAGACCTGCTCGATTCGCTGCTGACGCTGCCGCTCGTCATGCCGCCCACGGTTCTCGGGTACTACCTGCTCGTGCTCGTCGGGCGGCGCGGCGTATTTGGCCGCTGGCTCGACAGCCTCGGCATCCAGCTCGTGTTCACGTGGCAAGGCGCCGTCCTGGCGTCGATGGTGGTGGCGTTCCCGCTCGTGCTGAAGTCGGCGCGCGCCGCGTTCGAATCGGTCGATCCGCAACTGGAGCGTGCTGCTCGCACGCTCGGCATCAGCGAGGCCGCGATCTTCTTTCGCGTGACGCTGCCGCTCGCCATGCGCGGCATCGTGGCAGGCACGCTGCTCGCGTTTGCGCGCGCGCTCGGCGAGTTTGGCGCGACGCTGATGATCGCGGGCAATCTGCCGGGCCGCACGCAAACGCTTTCCGTTGCGATCTATTCGGCTGTGCAGGCCGGCGACGACAGCACGGCGAATTTCCTCGTGGTCGTCACCTCGGTCACGTGCGTCGTGATTCTCGTGCTCGCGGGCAGGCTGGTGCCGCAGCACTCGCTGTTGACCTCGCGTTGATCTCACGCTTAGCGCCATGTCCCTGACCGTCGCTGTCCGTAAAACGCTCGAATCCGCCGGACGCCGTTTTCTGCTCGACGTCGCGTTCGAAACGCACGCACAGCGCGTCGTGCTGTTCGGTCCATCGGGTTCTGGGAAGACGCTGACCCTGCAGGCGGTCGCGGGCCTGCTGAGGCCCGACGAAGGCGTGATTCGTCTGGGCGAGCAAGCGCTGTTCGACAGCGCGAGCGGCATCGACCTGAAGCCGCAGATGCGCCGGATCGCGTATCTGTTCCAGGACTACGCGTTGTTTCCCCATCTGAATGTGCAGCAGAACATTGCGTTCGGGCTGCACAAGGGATGGTTCAATCCGGCGCGCCGCGATGCGCATGCCGACGTCGAATACTGGCTCGATGCGCTCGAGTTGCGCGGCGTGGCGGGCAGCCATCCCGTGCACCTTTCGGGCGGCCAGAAACAGCGCGTGGCGCTCGCGCGGGCGCTGGTCTCGAAGCCGCAGCTGCTGCTGCTCGACGAGCCATTCTCGGCGCTTGATCACGCGCTGCGCGAACGTATGCGCCGCGAACTGCTGGCGCTGCAGACGCGCCTGGACATTCCCATGCTGCTCATCACGCACGACCCCGAAGATGTCGCCGCGTTTGGCGACGAGGTGGTGCCGCTCATCGACGGGCACGTCGACACCGAGGCGCTTCCGGGTGCTCTCACGCATCGCATTCGCGCGATACCCTAACTCCGTACGTGCTCGACAGGATGGTGGTCGAGCCACGCCGATTCCGCGTCGTCGTACAGCCGCGAGCGCGTGAGAAAGCGCAGCCCGGTTGGGCGCTCCAGCGAGAACATGCCGCCATTGCCTGGCACGCAGTCGATAATGAGCTGCGTGTGCTGCCAGTATTCGAACTGCGATTCGCTCATGTAGAACGGTGCGCCCGCGATCACGCCGAGCTTCACATCGGCATTGCCGACCATGAACTCGCCCGCGGGAAAGCACATGGGCGCGCTGCCGTCGCAGCAGCCGCCCGACTGGTGGAAAAGCACTGGGCCGTGCTGTGCCACAAGCTTTTGGATCAGCGCGACGGCCGCCGGCGTTGCAACGACGCGGGACACCTCTTCGGCCATGGTCAGCTCTCCCAACCGTTCCGCGCCCCGCCTCACGCGGCGAGGCGCGCAGCACACATCAGAAAAAGCCGAGCGGCTTGTCGCTATAGCTCACCAGCAGGTTTTTCGTCTGCTGATAATGGTCGAGCATCATCTTGTGGTTCTCGCGCCCGATGCCCGATTGCTTGTAGCCGCCAAACGCCGCGTGCGCCGGGTAGGCGTGATAGCAGTTCGTCCACACACGCCCAGCCTGGATCGCGCGGCCGAAGCGGTAGGCACGCGTGCCGTCGCGCGTCCAGATGCCGGCGCCAAGCCCGTAGAGCGTGTCGTTGGCGATTTGCAGCGCTTCTTCCTCGGTCTTGAACGTCGTGACCGAGACGACTGGCCCGAAGATTTCCTCCTGGAAAATGCGCATCTTGTTGTGGCCGCGGAACACGGTTGGCTTGATGTAGTAGCCATTCTTCAGCTCGCCATCGAGCGGGTTGCGCTCTCCGCCCGTGAGGCATTGCGCGCCTTCCTGCTTGCCGAGATCGAGGTACGAGAGGATTTTCTCGAGCTGCTCCTGCGAGGCCTGCGCGCCGATCATCGTTTTCGGATCGAGCGGATGCCCCTGAACGATCGCGCCCACGCGCTTGAGCGCGCGTTCCATGAACCGGTCGTAGATTTTTTCGTCGACGAGCGCCCGCGACGGGCACGTGCACACTTCGCCCTGATTGAGCGCGAACATCGTGAAGCCTTCCAGCGCCTTGTCGAGGAAGCTGTCGTCGTGATCCATCACGTCGGCAAAGAAGATATTGGGGCTCTTGCCGCCCAGCTCCAGCGTGACGGGAATGATGTTCTGGCTCGCATACTGCATGATGAGCCGGCCCGTCGTGGTTTCGCCCGTGAAGGCGATCTTCGCGATGCGCTTGTTCGAGGCGAGCGGCTTGCCCGCTTCGAGCCCAAAGCCGTTCACCACATTGACCACGCCGGCGGGCAGCAGATCCTGGATCAGCTCGATCAGCACGAGGATCGAGGCCGGCGTTTGCTCGGCGGGCTTGAGCACGACGCAGTTGCCGGCGGCGAGTGCCGGCGCGAGCTTCCAGGTGGCCATCAGGATCGGGAAATTCCACGGAATGATCTGGCCCACCACGCCGAGCGGCTCGTGAAAGTGATAGGCGACCGTGCTGTCGTCGATCTGCGAAATGGCGCCTTCCTGCGCGCGGATCGCGCTCGCGAAATAGCGGAAGTGATCGATCGCGAGCGGAATATCGGCGGCCATGCTCTCGCGCAGGGGCTTGCCGTTGTCGATGGTTTCCGCCACCGCGAGCCGCGTGAGATTGGCCTCGATGCGCTCGGCGATCTTGTTCAGCAGATTCGCGCGGTCGGCCGGGGCGGTGCGGCCCCAGGCGTCCTTCGCCTTGTGGGCGGCGTCGAGCGCCAGCTCGATATCGGCTTCGCGTGAACGCGGGATCGACGTGAACGGCTCGCCTGTGACCGGCGAGATGTTGTCGAAGTACTCATTGCCGACGGGCTTGACCCACTGCCCGCCGATGAAATTGTCGTATTGCTTGCGGAAGGGAAATTCCGTGGTGAGATATTGCAGTTCTGCGTGGTTCATGGGCGTGCTCCTCGCATATCGGCCGAACAGGGGTTGGACCGCTTCGTTATATCGCAAGGAATACTACGCCCCTATTCGGACAATTTCCGAAGTTTTGGTTTTGCGCCGCACAAGCCGGGAGCGACAGCGCCGGCGCCAGGTCGGCACCGGGGAAGAATTCGCGTAATATATCACCGAATATATCGAGGGGCGAAACGCGCGATGTTCATCCGGCAACTCAACTACCTGGTTACGTTGGCAAAGGAGCAGCATTTCGCGCGCGCTGCGGAGCTTTGCAACGTGACGCAACCGGCACTTTCGTCCGCGATACGCAGTCTCGAGAACGAACTGGGGCTCGTGATCGTGAGGCGCGGCCGCCGCTTTCTCGGGTTCACCGAGGAAGGCGAGCGCGTGCTAGGTTGGGCACGGCAGACGATCGCGGCGCTCGACCATATGAGGCAGGACGTCTGCGCTTCGAACCTGTTGACCGGCACCGTGAGGATCGGGGTGATTCCCACGACGATGCCAGTCGTGAGCCTCATCATCGCGAGCTGTCGTGAAGCGCATCCCATGCTCCGCTATGCGGTGCGCTCGTTGAGTTCGGACGCCATATTGCGGCAGCTCGACGAATATGAGCTCGACGTTGGCTTCACCTATCTCGACGATCACACACAGGCCGGATTCGAGGTGCTGCCGCTCTACCGCGAACGCTATGTCCTGGTCTCGCCATCCGGATCGGGTGAACGTGCGCGCACCGGTGCCGCGCGTTGGGACGCACTGGGCGATTTGCAGTTTGGTCTTCTGGACTCCTCAATGCAGAATCGCCAGGTCATCAACGCCGCATTTCGTCGCGCGGGCGTTCAGCCCAAAGTCGTTGTCGAGGCTGACTCGTTGCTCACCTTGATGTCGAATGTCCTGCATGCAGGGCTTCACACGGTATTGCCTCATAGCGTGCTGTGCGTCAACGACAGTACCGGGCGGGACACGGTCACTCCGCTCGAGCCCGAACTCACCCGGGAGATCGGCCTGATAGCCCGCGATCTTCCGTCCCGCCCGCCGCTCGTGGCAGCCCTGTGGCGGGCCGCGAAACACCTCGATCTGCAGACGAGGTTCGACGCATTTCTGGATCGGCCGCACGCGATTGGCGAAGTGCCGGCTGGCGTTTCATAAGCCGCACTTATCAGGTGATACGTCGAAAAGATTGGATCTGCATTCCGCTTCTCGTTGACACTCTGTCCGTCGATCAGTCGCAGGTAGCGCGATCGCACAGCCGGCTGCGTCAAAGGCGCTTCCGGTTCCTCGCCCATCAGAGTGGAGACAGATATCGTGGCAAAAATTGTTTGTGTGCTGTATGACGACCCGGTCAACGGTATGCCGAAGCAGTACGCCCGTGACACCCTTCCTGAAATCACGCGCTATCCCGACGGGCAGACCACGCCGACGCCCCGCGCAATCGACTTCACGCCGGGGCATTTGCTGGGCTGTGTCTCCGGCGAGCTGGGCCTGCGCAAGTATCTGGAGTCGAACGACCACCAGCTGGTGGTGACCTCCAGCAAAGACGGTGCCGACAGCGTGCTCGACCGCGAATTGCACGACGCCGAGATCGTGATCTCGCAGCCGTTCTGGCCGGCGTACATGACGGCCGAGCGCATTGCGAAGGCCCCGAAGCTCAAGATGATCGTCACCGCCGGGATTGGTTCGGATCACACCGATTTGCAGGCAGCGATGGACCGCGGGATCACCGTGGCGGAAGTCACCTATTGCAACAGCAACAGCGTGGCCGAGCACGTCGTGATGACGACGCTCGCTCTCGTGCGCAACTATATTCCGTCGCACAACTGGGCCAATGAAGGCGGCTGGAACATTGCCGATTGCGTCGAGCGCTCGTATGACGTCGAGGGCATGCACGTCGGCACGGTGGCGGCAGGACGTATCGGTTTGCGCGTGCTGCGCCTGCTCAAGCCGTTCGACATGAAGCTGCATTACCTCGATCGTCACCGCCTGCCCGAATCGGTGGAGAAGGAGCTCAATCTCACCCATCACACGAGCCTCGAAAGCTTGACCCGCGTGTGCGACGTGGTCACGCTGAACTGCCCGCTGCATCCGGAAACCGAACACATGATCAACGCGGCGACGTTGAAGAACTTCAAGCGCGGCGCTTATCTGATCAATACGGCTCGAGGCAAGCTGTGCGACCGCGACGCGATCGTCGATGCGCTGAAAAGCGGTCAGCTGGCGGGCTACGGCGGCGATGTATGGTTCCCTCAGCCGGCACCGGCGGATCATCCGTGGCGCAGCATGCCGCATCAGGGGATGACGCCTCACATCTCCGGCACCAGCCTCTCCGCACAGGCCCGCTACGCAGCGGGAACGCGCGAGATCCTCGAGTGCTACTTCGAAGGCCGCCCGATCCGCGACGAATATCTGATCGTGCAGGGTGGCAAGCTCGCCGGTGTGGGGGCGCACTCGTACAGCGCGGGCAACGCGACGAAGGGATCGGAAGAAGCGGCCCGCTTCAAGGTGGCCTGATGTCGATGACGACCCCGTCTGCCGCACCCGCCGGCACCAACGGGGCCTCTACGTGGCGCGCCCAGGCGGTGAGAATACTGCTTGCTGGCCTGGGTGCGTTCGTGGCGTTGGCTCTCGTGGGCATGCTGGCGCAGACGACCTCGGAACCGTGGATTCTCGGTTCATTCGGGGCCACCTGCGTTCTGCTGTTCGGCTTTCCGTCAAGCCCGTTCTCTCAGCCGCGAAACGTCGTCGGAGGACATGTTCTGACGTCGTTGACGGGCTTGGTCTGTTTGCATCTGTTTGGTCCGGGATACGTGCCGATGGCAGGCGCCGCAGCGTGCGCATTGATGTTGATGATGATGACGCGCACAGTTCATCCACCGGCTGGCAGCAATCCGATCATTATCTTCGCGGCGCAGCCTGGATGGTCTTTCCTGGCACTCCCAACGATGGCTGGCGCGGTGTCGCTGGTATTGATCGGCTGGCTGTATTGGGCAATCGTCAAGCGCGGCACGTGGCCAAACCGGGAAGGGTGATTCTCGAGCGTGCCTGGATCAGGGCCGCTTGGCCCACACGCAGGTGATGCGTGGCACCGGCTGGGCGCTGGACGGCCGTTTCAGCACGGCTGCCCAGCCATTCCCGGTCAGTAGCGCTTTTTCGGCGGCAACGACCGTTTGATCTGCTTGCGCAGGCGTGCCACCGCGGCAGCCTTCTTGCGTTTGCGTACTGCGGTCGGTTTTTCATAGGCTGTCCGGGCGCGAAGCTCCGGAATCAAGCCAGTGCGCTCGATTGCGCGACGGAAACGACGCAATGCAACTTCCACGGGCTCGTCAGGTTTCAGAATTACGGTAGTCAATTGTTTTCCTGGTTGAAATCCAGCAGCAATAGTGGATGGTGATCGGGATGTGCACGCAGCGTAGTGGCACCGGTAAGGGTCACAGTCGACGCTCGCGTACCGCGCCATCAACGACGGCGAAATGCAGGTCTTTGCGTTGCGCCGCCGCTGCGGTCATCCTTATGACGAAAATTGATTCGTCCTTTCGTGAGATCGTACACCGAGAGTTCCAGCGTTACCCGGTCGCCTGCAATGATGCGAATGTGATTCTTGCGCATACGACCAGAAGCGTACGCCGCTACCATCACACCATTGTCGAGCGTGACGCGGTAGCGGTTGTCTGGCAGTACTTCGTCGACGATACCGTCGAGTTCCAGCAGTTCTTCTTTGGCCATTCAAGGTTCCTGATCAATTGGCGGGACATGGGGTCGGTGCTGCATTGAGGTAGACGCCTCGAGCGCTGATCGACACGCGCTCGCGCGGTAGTGAGAAGCAAGGAACTGCTGGGCAGCCCTTGCGTCCGGGAAGTCACTGACACCGCCGTGTCCGGGCGGCGAATCAGATACGCGAGGGGATGGGGTCAGACGCGGCGGCTCGCAATACAGCTCCGATGCGAGTCGGGGCGTGCAGTCCAGCGAGCACTGTTATCGCCGGCCTCACTGAACTATCGATCAAAGGAAAGTTCGCCGCTAACCAACACGTGTCGCTTAAGTGCTGTGCGAAGCAAACGAACCCTGCATTGTAACCGAAGGCAGCCGTCTGCCTGGCACTATCGGCGGGGCCAGAAGGAAAGATTGTCGGCCATGTGTGGCGACGAGGCGCGGTGCGGGATCGCGCGCGATGCTTGGGCGCGTTTGCTTGCGCGCGCCCTGGTGCCTCAGATGCGTTGGGTGATTCGAATCGTGGCGTTGCCTTTAGCCGCGCGTGTCGACCCAATTGCGTGCCCAGCGTGCCGAGTGCTGCAGCGCCTGCTCTTCGTTCGCGAAGTAATCGAGCGAATAGAACTGGTAGCAGCGTTCGGCTCGCGCGCTATCGGTGCGTTCGAGCAACAGGTTTGATGAAAAACTACCGTCGGGCAAACGATGCGCCGAGGGTTGGACGGCATAGCCGTTGTATTGTTGAACTTGTTTGTTTTGCATTTTAATTTTATTGATGTTCGATAGGCGTGTGCCGTGCGAAATGTGCACGGATGCGCCGATCCAAAGCCATTGCAAGCCGAATCTGAAACAGTCGGAGAGCGAAAAAGAGGCGTTGAAGCCAGAGGGGAGAATGAGGTGCAACGAGGCGTGTGGCGCGTGGCACGCTGCTGAACGAGCAGGTGCAGCAAAAAGCAATTGCGCCAACGATGGGAGACAAAGCTCCGCGAGGGTGTCGCTGCAGCCCGGCGTCCGTTGTCGGATGCCGGGCCCTTCAAACTTTACAGCGGCTTGATGTTAGCCGCTTGCAGACCCTTCGGGCCTTGCTTCGTTTCGAAGCTCACCTTCTGATTTTCAGCCAGCGTCTTGAAGCCGTCGGTCTTGATCTCGGAGAAGTGAGCGAACAGGTCGTCGCCGCCCTTGTCCGGGGTAATGAAGCCAAAGCCTTTGCTGTCGTTGAACCACTTAACGGTACCGGTTTCCATGAAGAATCCTTGAGAAAAAAAACGAAAATTTGCTCTTAAAGAGCGCGTGAAGCGACAAGGAGGGAGAGGACCACGAATACCGCCGGGAGGCGAGCAATTGATGAACAGCAATCGAACTTCCTGACCTTCGACCGGCACATTACCCGACGGCTGGGCCGGCGTCAATAAGTATCTTGTAACTGCCCCCATGCGGCCCGTTTTGCAGACGAAGCGATCCGGCCCTTGCCCGGTTGGGCGTGAACCTGTTATAGCGACGGCTACTCAATACCTCGGACCCTGGCGGGAAAACATTCGAGAAGCCAGTCGATGAAGACCCGCAAACGATGTGTGACGTACCGGTTCTGCGGATACACGACATGAAACGGATACGACGGCGGCCGCCATTTTTTCAGTATCTCCACGAGCGAACCTTCCCGAAGCGCCGAATTGGCCGCGTGCGCGAAAGTTTGGACAATACCGAGTCCCGCGATGCCGGCGGCCAGATGCGCATTGCTTTCGTTAATGCCGAGTCGGTGTTCGATTTTTATCTCGGTGCGCTCGCCTTTGTGCTCGAATCGAAATGGCATGGCCCTGCCGGTCTGGGTGGAGATGTAGCCGATCAACCGGTGTCCATTTCTCAACTCATCCGGATACGCGGGAACGCCATAGTGCTTCAGATAGGCGGGCGTGGCGCATGTCACCATCGTCGCTTCGCCGATGCTGCGCGCGACGAGCGATGAGTTGTCGAGCGGGCCGCCCCGGATGACGCAATCGACGTTGTCGCCGATCAGATCGACCGAGCGGTCGGCGACGCCCAGATCGATTCGGATGTCCGGGTAACGGGCCATGAAGTCCGGAAGCAGGGGAATCAGTACGTCGCGTGCCGTCAAGCCGCCAACGTCGATGCGCAAATTGCCGCGCGGATTGCTCCGTGCCACGCTGAACGACGAATCGATGTCTTCGAGGTCCCGAAGCACGCGCGTGACCTTGGCGTAGTAGTCCTGACCTTCTGGTGTTACGGTGACTTTGCGTGTTGTGCGCTGGAGCAGCTTTACGCCGAGGTGCGCCTCGAGCTCCTGAACCAGCTTGCTCATCGTGGTGTTGGGTATGTCGAGCGACTCCGCCGCCCGCGTAAAGCTGCCCGCTTCCACCACGCGGCTGAAAGCCCGCATTGCCAGCAACTGATCCATCGCGAAGGGACTCCCGAAAGCCCGACCGGATGTCAGGTGCTTCGATTATACATGGCAGTGGATAGTCATTTAATTATCTCCATATTTATCAAAAAAGCGCTTTTCCCTAAAGTGCTTTCCATGCAGTGCGCGACGGACTCAGGCAGCGACCAAAACACGGTCGAACGCATTTGCAGATCCCTTTTACACCACGAAACGGAGCACATCATGAGCAAGCAACTGAACGGCAAGATCGCACTCGTCACGGGCGGCAGCACCGGCATCGGCCTCGCCGCAGCGCAGGAACTGGCTGAGCAGGGCGCGCGCGTGTTCATCACCGGCCGCCGGCAGGCCGAACTCGACGCCGCGGTGGCGGCCATCGGCCCGGCGGCCACGGCCATCCGGGCGGACGCCTCGGTGCTGTCGGATCTGGACGAGGTCTACGCCCAGATCGCCAAAACGGCCGGCAAGCTCGACATCCTCTTTGCGAATGCCGGCGGCGGGGACATGCTGCCGCTCGGCGCCATCACCGAAGAGCATTTCGACCGGATCTTCGGGACGAATGTGCGCGGCGTGCTGTTCACCGTGCAGAAGGCATTGCCGCTGCTGGTCGACGGCGCATCGGTCATCCTGACATCGTCCATCACGTCGGTAACGGGGACGGCCAACTTCAGCGTGTATAGCGCGAGCAAGGCGGCGGTGCGCAATTTCGTCCGCTCGTGGGCGCTGGACCTGAAGGAACGTGGCATTCGCGTGAACGTCGTCAGCCCGGGCCCGATCCGCACGCCTGGCCTGGGCGGCCTAGTGCCCGATGAAGCCCGTCAGGGGCTGTACGACGCGCTGGCTGCGCAAGTGCCGCTCGGCCGCCTGGGTGAGCCTGAAGAAATCGGCAAGGCGGTTGCCTTCCTCGCTTCGGACTCGGCCAGCTTCATCAACGGAACCGAGCTCTTTGTGGACGGCGGCATGGCCCAGGTCTGATAGGGCCGAGGCAGGGCGGATATCCGCTTTCGATCGATTCCGCCCATGTCTGTGATAACACGAGGATGGCCGGCTGGTGCCAGGCGCAGTCGGCCGTAGCTGAACCAGGTTCGCGAACCCATTGCCGCGTTTCGAGTTGCCTTGTGACTACGCGAGGCGCCAGACCTTGGACGTGGCCAACGTGAACCTAGGGCTTCAGCACGGTTTTGACGATCTCGCTGACTGCTTCCCTGGCCTTGGCCGCCGCATTCTCGTCGTACGCGATGGTTGTCCCGCGCTCGACGCACGAATCGCTGTAACTAAACGGTTGCCTCGTTTTGGCGTTGACGACCAGCCCGTTTTCAATCTCGACAGCCGCGCAATTGCGTGTGGTCTGTGCTTGCGGTAACTGCAGCGGTTGCTTGAGTGCTCGCGCGTCGAAGAAATGGCTGGCGCCGGCGTACTCAGTCAACTGGACATCGCTCACTTTCGTTTTCAGACGATCCACATAGGCGCGGCAGGGCGCGACTGGATTGTAGTTGTCTGCCGTCCCCTGGAAAATGCGAACAGGTCTGGAAACGACATCCTCGTCTTCGAGATAGGTGTAGGTACAGTCAGGATAGAACGCGATAAACGCCGCGAACTGGGTGCCGGGTTGGGCGTGCATCTTCTGGAACCGCTTCAGGCTTGCATAAAGCGCGTTCTGCCCGCCACGCGAGAATCCCATGAGCACGATCCGGTTCGGGTCGATTCTCGGGTGCTTCGCAAGCGCCGCCATCGCGCGATAGGCATCTTCGGTCTGTGCAAGGCGGCCGAGTTGCGATTGATCGTTGATCGTGCTGACGATCCCGCGGCCCGAGAAGCTGTCGATCACAAAGGTCGCAACACCGAGCGAAAGAAAGTACTCCTCCCAGTCTGTGACGCTGCTGCCGACTCCGCCAGAAGCATGCAGCATGATGACAAGCGGCAGCCGGTCCGTGCCGGGTCGGGGAATCCGAAGCTCGCCTGCCACCGTGACAGGTTTGCCATCCTCGCGGCCGCTCAGGAATTCCTGGTCAGTGAGCGTCACGGACGGAATCGGGATGACCTCCATTCGCGTGACCTGCGCGTGCACGGCGTTCGCGAGGCAGCTGCCAATGCAGATCAAGGCGATCTGGATGAGCGCAGTGATGTTTGTTTTCGACATGGCGTCCCTCTTCTTCGGTGCTGGATCACGCAATGACTTACGAAGTCCAGTATAGGAAGACGTGGAGAGAGCGGTCGATTGTCTTGGTGTTCTGCTGCGAGAATCGCTATCAGACAGTTGCAATAGCCACTAACGCGAGACTTGCCGGCTCGTCCTTATCGGGCCGTTGCTGCATGCTTCTGGTTTCCATCTGTCGTTCTCCTGATACACACGACTTTCGGTTGAGTCATTTCCTCGTAGGCAAACCTGACACCTTCGCGGCCTAGGCTGCCGTACTTGAAGCCGCCGAACGGCATGGCATCGATTCGGTAATCCGATGAGTCGTTGATCATGACCCCGCCGGCTTCCAGTTCGTTGGCCTGTCTTGCGCACGGTTGGCGTCTAAAGCGTAAGCGAGCCTTCCACGGAAATGACGCAGGAACCGCCGACGCTCACGGTTCCGTTCGCGTCCACGCTTATCCTGACTTTGCCATCCCGGCCGACGCAGCGTCCCTGTGCTGCCACGTAATCGGTTCCGCTGGCCGACAACAGGCCGCGCTGCCACTGGAAGGCCGCGACGCTGCCGTTGCCGCTTCCGCATACAGGGTCCTCGTCAACACCACAGGAGGGCGCAAAGGTCCGCACTTCTATAGCCGCGTCGTCGCCGTGCTCGTGAGCGCCGAATACGGTCAAACCCGTCACACCCAGGCGGCGCTCGAGCTCTGCCAGTCTCGCGAGATCAGGCCGAAGCGCAAGTACGGAAGCCGCGTCGCTCAATTGCGCAACGATCCAGATGGGACCGACGTTCACGATGCGCGGCGCAGTCTTCAGGTCCACTTTGCAGCAGAGAATACGCTCCAGTTCCACTACTTCCGCCGTGTGCACTGGCTCCAGCTTCGCAGGCGGCAGACGGAAGTAGAGTTCGCGATCTGTGGCACGCAATCCGGTCGTCAATTCGACCAGCCCGATTCCACATTGCTGAATCAATCGGTCGGTTCGGTGTGGCGCGATACGCCCGGCTTCCAGTAGGGCGTACGCACTGCCTAGCGTTGGATGCCCTGCGAAAGGAAGCTCGCTACGGGGCGTGAAAATCTTCAAGCAATAGTCGGCGTCGGCTGTCGTGGGGGGAAGGACGAACGTCGTTTCCGAGAGGTTCGTCCATCTTGCGATAGCCTGCATCGCTTCGACCGTGAGGCCCTGCGCGTCCATGACTACGGCAACTGGATTGCCTAGCAGCGGTTGGGAGGAAAAGACGTCGACAACGCTATAGGATCGCTTCATGTTCTCCTCATCTGAATTGCGCTGACTCGTCTAGCTCAGGCTGCGCTCACGCCGTCGAGTTCGGTCCGGGTGAGACCGTACTTCGCCATGCGGGCACGATGGTCCGCCGAGCCAAGGTACTTACGCAGCTGTTCGTTCACCGCCTGTAGAAGCGCATGATTGTTCTGGCTGAACGAAAAGGCGCCGACAGGCGCTCCGCCTTCCTTGTTCGTTTCGAGCGCAACTACTTCAAGTGCCTGATTGGCGCCAGCGAGGGCACGGCTTCCCACCGCCGTGCTCGCGTAGGCGTCGATCTCTCCTGCGAGCAGTGCGTCGATCGCGAGCGGCTGGTCCTTGAAGGCTACGATCTGGCTATCGCTCACGCCCGCCGAGATGGCCGCATCGTACTGCACCGTCCCAGCAACGAGCCCGAGCCGCGCGTCGTTGTGCGCGGCGACGGCCCGGTAGCTTGCAAGCGCTTTCGGATTGCCATGGCGAAGCAAAAAGCCATCGGCGAGCGACCATACGGGCGCGCTGAATGCAACGCGCAGGGCGCGCTCGGCCGTCACGAAAATGGGCACGTTCATGTCCCAGCGACCATCCTGCACGCCAGGCAGCAGTTCATCGAACGAGGTCAAATGATGTTCGATCGTGGACACACCGATCGCGCGTAGCACCACGTCGGCTAGCTCGATGTCGGCGCCCGTCGCGCGATGATCTTCACCCGTCCAGTAGAAGGGGGGCTCCTCGAGATAGGCGACGCTTACTTTCATAGTAGTACTCCACATGTTAAGGAAATGGCGTGTCAGGCAGCAGCAGCGTCCAGAACCAACGAGAGCGCAGACAACGCGGGTTGCAGGCGCGCAGGCGGCAGATAGCCGAAGCCCAGCCGGAATACGCGGCTGCTTTCGCCAAACCATGCGCCGGATGCCAGTTGCAGATCGCGACCTGGCAACAGATCCCAGAAGCGCGAGACGGCAGCCTCGTCGAATGCCTCGGCGCGCAGGCGCACGCAGCACAGCGCGCCTGCGTCTGGCCGGACCCATTCGATGCGTTCGCGCTCGCTCTCGCACCATTGCGCCAGTTCCTTGAGCGCGTGGGCGAGCAACTGGCGGCGCGGCGCGAACACTCCTTCCCTGTGACGCAAAAGGACGGTGGCGAGCGTCTCGTCGAGCACGGAACCCGAGATCACGGTGTTCATTTTGGCAACAGTCAAACGCGCCCGAAGATCGCCGTCTGCCACTGTGAGCCAGCCGGTGCGCAAGCCCGGCGCGCCGAGCGCCTTCGATACCGACGCGCCGGTGACGATGCGCGCGTCGAGCGCCGCAAAGCTGTTAGCCACTGCGTTGTCGCCATAGGCGGCTTCCCGATAGGTCTCGTCGACGAAAAGTATCGCTTCCGGAGAGTGCCTTTCCATCAGCACAAGCAGCTTCTCGATGTCGGCGCGAGACGTCTGGACGCCAGCGGGATTTTGCGGCGAGGCGAGGCTGACGAGCTTCGTTTTCGAGGACAGGCTTGCCTCGATGTGTTGCAGATCCAGCCGATAGCCCTGCTCAAACGAGAGCTTGATGTCGCGGACGTCGACGCCGGCTCCGAGCAGGCAGTCGCGGCTTGGCGGAAAGCACGGCGTTGCGAGGACCGCCTCGTCGCCGGGCCGGCAGACTTCGAAAGCGAGCAGGAAGAGCCCGAGCGCGGTGCCTTGTGTCGTGATGATCTGCTCGGCCGGCACGCCGCAGCCTTCTGCGATGGCTTCGCGCAGCGCCAACGAACCTGCCGAGGTTCCATAGCCGAGTTTCAGATTGCGTATGCCGTCCAGACCCGCCAGGTCCAGCAATGCACCGACCGTCAAGTCTTGCGACGTGCTCTCCGCCAGATTGAATGGCCGATTCACATCGAGCAGCGAGATGATCTCGTTGCGCGGAAATCTCCCGCGCCATGCGTGGGCATGCGCTTCGTCGACGCCAGTCCCGCGCTTTTCATCGAAAGTATGTTGGAGTGCGTTCATGCTTGTACCTTGCCTTTGCCGTGAGTCATTCGTCAGACGACGCATTGAGAGCCTCCGGGCGGCCGCTCCCCCCCATGCCGTGACGGAACTCCCAGCCGTGCGCAGGGCCTTGCTGCGCTACGGCATCGGGTTCCATCGGACGCGATTGCATTGCACGCATCGTAGCGTTCTCTCGCGGACCATAACAGTCACAATTTTCCGGAGAATAGACCAACACAATTTCCCTTGGCGAGTCGCGGCGCGACGTCGATAATCTGGGTTGATTCCGCTACGAGCGCTTACATGGACACGCACACGCCGTTTCGTTACGAGCAACTGGCCGAACTCATCGTTGGCATGATCAACAACGGCGCGCTCGCACCGGGCATGCGGCTGCCCTCGGTGCGCGCGATCAGCGAGCAGCACCGCATGAGCGTTTCCACGGCGTTGCAGGCGTATCGCATGCTCGAAGATCGGGGCGTTCTTGTCTCGCGTCCGCAGTCGGGCTTCTACGTCGCGGCCGCACGCCGTGGCGCCCTCGCATTGCCGTCGGCCTCGCGGCCGCGCGCGAAGGCGTCGACGGTGTCGATCAGCGCTGCGGTCGCGGCGCTGCTCGAGCACGCATCGAATTCGACGCTCATTCCTCTTGGCTGTGCCGTGCCCGACGCCGCGCTGCTGCAATCGAAGCGGCTCGACCTCGGGCTCGCGCGCGCTGCACGACAGCACGGTATGCGCTACAACACCTATAGCTCGCCGCACGGCGAACCGCGCCTGCGGCGCGAGATCGCAAGGCGCGCAATGCGCGTCGGGCACGCGCTGTCGCCCGACGACGTGCTCGTGACCTGCGGCTGCACCGAGGCGCTCGCGCTCGCGCTTTCGGCTGTCGCCAGTCGCGGCGATACGATCGCAATCGAATCTCCCACCTATTTCGGATTCCTTCACACTATTGAGATGCTCGGCCTGAAGGCATTCGAGCTGCCGACTCACCCGACGCACGGCATCGACGTGGGTGCGCTCGCACGCTTGCTGGAGACCGAACCCGTGGCGGCCTGTTTGCTGTCATCGAGCTTCAACAATCCGCTTGGCTCCGCGATGGCCGAAGCCGACAAACTTGCGCTTCTCGCCGTGCTGACGCGGCACGCCGTACCGCTCATCGAAGACGACGTCTACGGTGACATTCACTTCGGTCGCGATCGGCCGAAGCCGTTCATCGCACTCGATGGCGGCGCCAATACGATTTACTGCAGCTCGTTTTCGAAATCGCTTGCCCCCGGTTACCGGGTCGGGTGGATTGCGGCCGGCGCCTACACGCAGCAAGTAATGGAGCGCAAGCTCGCGTTCAGTCTCTGCTGCCCGGTTTTGCCTCAGATCGCACTCGCAGACTTCCTCGAGAGTGGCGCCTACGATTCGCACTTGCGCAGCATCCGCCGAATCTTCGAAGAGAACCTGGCGCGCATGACCCGCACAATCGAGGCAAGCTTCCCCGCCGAAACGAAAGTGAGCCGGCCAGCAGGCGGCTTTGTACTATGGCTCGAATTGCCAAGACGCTTCGATTCGCGCGCGCTTTTCGACGAGGCGCTCGAGCAAGGCATTTGCTTCGCACCCGGCGATGTTTTTTCGGCGAGCCGGCGCTTTCGCAATTGCCTTCGCCTGAGCGCCGGGCACGACTGGGACGAACGTATGGAAGACGGCGTCCGCCGCCTTGGCCGGCTCGCATGCGCACAGCTCGCGCGCCAGTCGGCGTTGGCGAATGAGTCTGGCGTAACGAAGTTGAGCAGATTGCCGTCTGGAGTCCGAAACAGTCGCGCACGAATTCCCGATGGGTGACAGACCGGAAGCAAGCGCGCGGGGGCGACCTCTCATCGCATTCAACTCACGCCTGCAAGGCCGCTATGATTCCGTGCATGCAGTCAGACATGGACGCTCAATTCGCGACAGAGGCGGTTTTGCGTTTTCGTGGGGCACGTCTGGAAACCTGATTTTTCCGCTCGACAGCAAAGGCCTCTGCGCGAGCGGCGCGTTCGGCCGCCCATGACGGATTGATCCGGCTCTCAACCTGGCTGAAGGTGAAAGGCAGGTCGGCTTGCTCGGGTTGCCAGTCAGCGTCGATGATCGCGCCAGTCCGGCGATGCGTCATCGTCAATGCGCTTTCAGCTTCTGGATCGAGCCCGCAGTGCCGCATTCCCCACAAGCGAAGGGTCAGCATCATCCCGTCGAGCTCGCGCGTCTTGTCAGTGATGCAGTAGGCGTACCGCTTGGGTCGATCCTGATAGAGCCGACGCTCGATCAGCTCGTTGTCCTCCATTGTCTTGAGGCGCTGGGCAAGCAGATTGGGCGACATCCCGGTCTGTGCCTGAATACCATCGAAGCGATCATTACCCATTCGAAGTTCGCGCAGGATCAGGATAGTCCATCGATCCGCAATGACGGCAGCCGCACGGGCGAGGGGACAAAGCGTCTCGCCAGTATCCTGTTGTTTCATCTCGATCCCTCACTAAACCCTGCATTGTGAACCTGTCGGCGCAGCGAACCAAGATCGCTAACGTTCATCGACGCCGTCTTTGTGCTTTACAAGTTGTGTCGCTTCAAATATTGTAGTCACACATTTGGCGCACCAGAAGGGTTCTCAACATGGCAAATCGATCTGCACCTGGGCTGACGTATGAACCCGATTTGACGGGGCTGCTCATCGTCGATCCCTATAATGATTTCTTGTCGGAGGGCGGCAAACTCTACGAACTCTGCCGCACGACCCTGGAGGCGAACAACGTCGTTGAGCATATGCGGCAGATCCTCGCTGCCGTGCGGACGGCCGGTGTGCAAGTCTTCATCGCCCCTCATCATCGTTGGCGCGAATCCGATCAGCACAATCATTGGAAGACCATACCGCCCATCGGGGCCGCCGCCGACAAGGGACGTGTCTTTGCTGACGGGACCTGGGGAGGCAGTTTTCACCCTGATTTCGAACCGCGCCCCGGCGAGATCGTCGCTCAGGAACATTGGCTATCAAGCGGGTTCGCCAACACGGATCTCGACTTTCAGCTCAAGAAGCATGGTCTGCGGAAAGTCATCGTGATTGGCATGCGCGCTAACACGTGCATCGAATCCACCGTTCGTTATGCGGCAGAGCTGGGTTATGAAGTCACGCTCGTGAAAGATGCGATTGGCAGCTTTGGGCCGGCCGAGATGGACGCCTCGCTACAGTTCAACATGCCGGCTTACGCATGCGCTATTGTCTCGACTGACGAAATCATCGAGAAGCTGTCGGCTTGAGGCGCGCGAGGTGCGCGGCGCGCCCTTCGTCTGCGCAAGTTTCATGGGCGACAGTGGTGTCTTCCGCAGCCATGGAGGAGTTCGACGTGCACTCAAATGCTCTCTCCTCGAATGACGGCATCGCGTTCGGTCCGTTCTTGTTGCTTCCGGCAAGGCGCGAACTATTGAAGGGGGGCAAAGCTGTTGCAATAGGCAGTCGCGCGCTCGACTTTCTGATCGCGCTTGTCGAGCGCCACGGCGAAACGGTGGACAAGCGCGATTTGATTGGCCGGATCTGGCCGCGTACTGTCGTCGAAGAGTGCAATCTGAAAACCCACGTGGCGGCGCTGCGCAAAGCCTTGCAGGACGATGGGCGCGAGCATCGCTACGTGGTGAACGTGCCGGGCCGAGGCTATTGCTTTGTTGCCGCCGTCAACGACATCGGGCGCGCGCCAACGTCTACGCCACCCACAAACGAACTGCTGCCCGCTTCGCGCATCCCGCCCCGCCTCAGGCGCCTCGTCGGGCGCGAGAACGCGATCGAGTCGATTTTCTCGAAGCTTCTCGACGGGCGTGTCGTGACGATCGTCGGACCCGGTGGCATCGGCAAGACGACCGTCGCGGTGGCCGTTGCACACAAACGCCGGGCCGAAGCGAGCGGGCAGGTGAGCTTTGTCGATCTCGCACCGCTAACGGGAGCGGCGCTGGTACCCAGCGCTCTCGCCACGGCGCTTGGCAGCGGCGTCCGGTCGGACAATCCGATTCCGGGCCTCGTCGAGTGGCTCGTCGGCAAGCGCATGCTGATCGTTCTCGATAGTTGCGAGCACCTGATCGAGAGCGAGGCGCTCCCGGGCAAGGCTCGCACCGACGCTCGGCGTGGGGCGTTCCGCGGACATCGGCTGGGATCTGTCAAACGTGGTCGTCGAAGGAGAAAGCGATGGAAAGTCGTATCGTCATCGAGGGCCGGGACGGCGCCTTCGGAGCCTATATTGCACGGCCGGCCGATCTCCCTGCGCCGGCTGTCGTCGTCCTGCAGGAAGTGTTCGGGGTCAACGCCGATATCCGCAAGCATTGCGATGACCTGGCCGGATTGGGCTTCATCGCGGTGGCGCCCGATCTTTACTGGCGGCAAGCGCCTGGCGTCGACCTCGACGTCAGATCAGAACCTGACTGGCAGCATGGGCTGCGTCTGTACGAGGCTTACGATCGGGACGCCGGCGTGAGGGACATCGAGGACACTGTTGCGGCCACGGCCGAGCTATCGGGGTGCACCGGAAAGGTCGCCGTGCTGGGTTATTGTCTTGGCGCCCTGATGGCCTTTTTGACCGCGGTCCGCTCTGAGGTCGATGCCGCCGTGGCTTACCACGGCAGCGACACCGAAAGCTACCTTGACGAGGTAGCGGGCCTTCATGCGCCCCTGTTGATGCACTTGGGGGAGGAGGACGAGTTCATCTCCAGGCCAGCGCAAGAAGCAATCAAGGCGGCTCTCGCTGGCAAACCGAATGTCTCGGTGTACAGCTACCCCGGCCAGCGTCACGCGTTCTCGCGCAACAATGGCGCCCACTACGATCCCGCCGCCGCCGCCCTGGCCAACGGTCGAACCCGCGATTTCCTGAATCGGGCGCTACGATGATCCTTGCGGACGCTGGCTGCTCGGCCTTGCTGGCGAGCAGCCCAGAATGCGCCAGAGCGCTTTTTTGACCCGCGATGATTTCTCGTCGAGAGTCGGCCACCGCTCACGACGCGTTTCTCGAATTCCGTTGTTAGAGCCCGAATGTCATCGAAAAGAGCCGCTTCATGTGCTACCGTGTGTACTCAGTGCCAGCCGGACGTTTCAGCCGACCACCAGAAGGATGCCCATGGAATTCAACAATGGCGCTGTACTTGAAGCTCTTCGACTTGCGTTGTATCGACAAATTCCGTGGCACAAGCGACCGGCAATATTCACGTGGCTTCGCTCGCAGGGTCTGATCCAGACCATTGACCAGAAACCTCCTCCCAGTACGAAGTATCTCCCGCCGCTCCAGATTGCCATGCTGACCGATAAAGGCCAGAAAGAGATTCAGCGCATCGAGGCGTCGAAGCATGTTTCCGGGTGGCTGGACGATGACTACTTCGCAACGTATCTTGCACAGGTTGCCTTTGCCTGATTGCGCATCGTTGCGTGCGCGCTGTTTCGATATTGTAAGAAAAAGCGGGGCTCAGAGCAGGGCCTCCTTTTTAGCAAGCCATGCGCATCTACCTCTCATCATTCGATGTGGGCGCCAGACCAGAGCAACTGGTACGGCTAGTCGGCGGTGAAATGCGCGCAGCGGTCATCGTCAATGCGCTTGACCATCGTGAAGCAGCGCGAGCGCAGTGGCTGGAAAGTCAGTCGACAAAGCTCCGGGCATTGGGATTGGCCGTGCAAGAACTCGATCTCCGGCAGTTCTTTGGTGCGACAGATCGACTGCGTGAGGCACTACAGCAGGTCGACGTGGTATGGGTCAACGGCGGCAACGCATTCATCCTGCGCAGGGCAATGAAGCAAAGCGGATTTGATGTCGCGATCGCCGATTTGCTGGAGCGCGACAGAATCGTCTACGCAGGATTTAGTGCGGCGGCGGTGATTGCCTCGAGCACGCTGCGCGCACTGGTTCGCGTGAGCGATCCTGCTGAGATTCCGCCGGGTTACGATTCAGCGGTAGTATGGGACGGGCTTCGACTGTTGCCGTTTTCGTTCGTAGTGCACTTCGAATCTGATCATCCCGAATCGGCTGCAGTGGGCGAAGAAGTGGAATTCTACGAGCGCCACTGCATGCCATATCGAACGTTGAGAGACGGTGAGGCCTTTGTGATGGACGGCATGCGAAGCGAGGTTGTCGGTTGATCGCGCTCGGGCGTCGAATAGGGCTGTTGTCGGAGCTACCGGTCATCTTACAAGGTGTTATCAGCACAAATGGCGATCCCGCCAAATCCCTGTGGTGCAGAAACCGCCGCCCATCGGCTGGTTATCGTCGAAGGCATCATGGGTTCGGGCAAGTCAACGACGATGCGCCTGATTGCCAGGCGCCTGGAAGATTCGGGGCGCGCGGCATTGCCGATACATGAAAGGACGGAGCCCCACCCGGTGCGAGCGACGGACGAACTCGAACACTGGTTCGAGCCGTGGCGGGACGCGACACCTCGGGATCTAGCCGACCGTGCGCTGGCCAGATGGGCCGCTTTTGTCGAGGCAACACAGAGGGATTCCCCAATCCCGGTGATGGATGGTCAACTGTTTCATGGAGACCTGACTCATCTGCTGCTGATGGACGCCGATACAGCACTGATTGTTGACTACGTAAAGGCGTTGGCCGTAGTCATTGCGCCACTCAATCCGTTCGTTCTCTACCTTTGGCAGGAAGACGTCGAAAAAGCGGTTCGAACCGTCTGCACGGAGCGCGGCCCCGAGTGGATCGACTATCAGGTGAACTGGAAGCTTGCGAGTCCGTACTGTGTGCGCAAAGGTTACCAGGGGTTAGACGGGTTAATCTCCCTATATCGCGATTATCGGCAAATCACCGACGCTCTGTTTCAGCAACTACCGCTAGCCAAGCTCTCGATTGAGAATTCCCGAAGAGACTCGTCAGCCTACGAGCGCCAGATTCTGAATCGGCTGTGAACAGCGAGGCGTGATTCATCTCGCCGAGACTCTGCAACGGAGAAATGAGCGATGACATCGAAAAGCGTCCGCCGGGCAACGGCAGATGACGTGCCGATACTGACTCAGATTCGCAACGATGCGCACGCGAAGAAGGTGACGTACCGCGACTATGCGTGGGGCAGGGAAGGCGACGGGTTTTCCGAGAACTGGGTACGAAACAATGTCTCTGAAAAAGAAGTGTATGTCGTCGAGATGGAAGGGACGCTGGTCGGGGCGTTTTCGCTCGTGCTGGATGAGGACAATCACTGGGGGCCTCAAGCACCGGTTGCCGGTTATGTTCATGGGCTTTCTGTGCGCAAGGACTTTAACGGGCGCGGGCTCGGGAGCTTCATGCTTGATTGGTGCGCTAACCAGGTGAGCGGCTTGAACCGGCGTTTCGTTCGACTCGACTGCGCCATCCACAACGCGAAGCTATGCGCCTGGTACGAGTCGCTTGGCTTTATCCGCGCAGGGCTGTACACGGAGCCGGAACCCGGCGGGTATGTCTGGTCACTGTACGAGAGACCAGCCCACCCGGTTTCCACGAGATCATGAAGGCACTTCATCCTTTGCCGAGAGGCGGCCGACTGGGGAATCCCGCCATATTGCTCAATTGGGCCAGTTCATTGGCCGCCTCGCGCAGCAGTACCGAGTACTCGTGAATCTTCTCAGCAGTCAGTCGTACCCGCGGACCGGCCAGGCTGATGACGCCTACGCAGCGCGAGCCGCTAACCACGGGCGCCGCCACCGCAGACATGCGCGGAGCAAACACCTCGTCGATCATCGCGTAGCCACGCACGCGCGCAGCGTGCAGGAATCCCAATAGCGCCTTGAGCGTTGTCGGCGCGTTGGGTCCGAACTCATTCGGCTGTCCGAAACCCTGTTTTAACACCAATGCGACCGCCTGCTCGTCGGTCATCGTCATGAGCCACGCGTGCCCGGTCGACGTGCATGAGAGTCGTGCCGCGTGGCCCATGTCGGGATCGTAACGAAAGCCAACGCGCTGTCCGTCCGCCTTACCCACCCAGATAATCGCTTCGCCGTCGACGAGCGACAGCCGCGCCAGTTCACCGGTTTGCGCGGCAATGCGTTCGATGATCGGCTGGGCGATATCCGCAATGCCCGTCAGGCTCAGGAATTCGAGTCCGTTCGACGTCATGCGCATTGTCAGGATGTAACGGCTGTGATTGACCAGTTGCCGGACATACCCGCTTTCGACCAACTCGGTGAGTACGCGATGACACGTGCTGCGTGGCAGAGACAACGCGTCGGCAATGGCCACGAGGCCCGCGCCTTCGCCCTGCGACGCCAGAAAATCCAGAACTCTCAGGCCATTCTTTAGCGACATTTTTGCGCGCTTTTCACAATATAAAATGCAGTTCCGGTGCGGAACGGGCCTCCTTTGCAGCGCAAACAATAGCATCTGTTCGTCGCCAGAAACGAACGTTCAACATAAGGAAATTCAGGAGACAAAATGTCATCTTTCGCTCGGTCTGACCTTGCTGCGGACAAACAGTCTGCGCAAGCGCATTTGATGGCGCGTCGGGCAGTCGCCGGCGCGACCGTCGGTACGGCGCTCGAATGGTTCGATTTCGCGTTGTATGGCGTGGTCGCGGCCACGATTTTTCCCAAGCTGTTTTTCCCCTCGCTCGACCCAACGGCCTCGTTGCTCGCGTCGCTGGCGAGCTTCTGGGCAGGGCTGGCTGCACGGCCGCTCGGCGCGGTGATTTGCGGAATCCTCGGTGACCGTTGGGGGCGCCGCAAACTGATGCTGATCACCGTGTCGGTAATGGGCGCGTCGTCGTTCCTGATGGGGGTGCTGCCCACTTACCAGCAAGTTGGCATACTCGCACCGACGCTACTGGTGTCGTTGCGCATCATTCAGGGCTTCGCACTCGGCGGCGAATCGACGGGCGCGCAACTGATGGCGGTGGAGCATGCGTCTGCCAGCCGACGTGGCTGGTATTCGGGGCTGCTTGGCATTTGCTCGCCACTTAGCCAGATTCTCGCCAATTTCTCGCTCTTTACACTGGCCGCGCTGCTCTCGTCGGACGACTTTGATGCATGGGGATGGCGAGTCCCGTTCCTGGCAAGCTTTGTTCTCGTGTTATTGGGCATCTACATTCGCAGGAAGGTTAGCGAGACGCCTGCCTTCGAGTCGCTCAAGAAGGGCGGCACTTCCACACGCGCCGTCAATCCGCTTGGCGTCGTTTTCAAATATCACTGGCGCACCGCGCTGCGCCTCACGTTGTTCTTCTGTGGCCCGGCTGCGCTGTTCTACTTGATCGTGGTTTTCTCGCTCAGTTACCTGACGAAACACCTCGGTGTACCGAAGCAGACCGGTTTCATGCTGTTGATGGTTGCGAATGTCTGTGCCATTGTGGGCGCCCTGGTGGGCGGCTACCTGAGCGATCGGCTCGGACGCAAACGTGCATTGATGATTGGTTCGTTCTGCACACTAATATGCTGCCTGATCTATTTTCCGGTTCTCAACCAGAACTCGATCGCCATGACAATGGCCGTGATGGGCGCGTTCCTCGGCTTCACACAGTTCCAAAGCGGCATCCAGCCGGTCTGGTTCGCCGAGTCCTTTCCGACCGAGGCGCGCTACACGGGGTCGGCACTGGCGTACTCGGGCGCCAACCTGCTCACCGGCGGCCCAATGCCGATAGTCGCGGTGGCGCTGCTCAATGCCTTTCACGGTTCTCCGTGGGCCATCGTAGCCGTGTGCGGCTCGCTGAACCTGCTCTCCTTTGTCATGATCGCGGTATCCCGGGAAACCAAAGGCACCGCCCTGGAACATTCCTCTACGCATTGACACCATGAATCGAAAACTCTACATCCTCAATGGCTCCAATCTGAACATGCTGGGCGTTAGGGAGCCTCATATTTATGGCACGACCACGCTTAACGATATCGAACAGAACTGCCTGACGCTGGCCGATGCGCTCAAGTTCGACTGTGTGTTCCGCCAGACCAACAGTGAAAGCGAGCTGATCGACTGGATCCAGGAAGCATTCCTGCAGGACGCCGCGCTGATCATCAATCCGGCCGGTTTTTCGTTCGGCCGGATTTCGGTGCTCGATGCAGTCAAACTCGTCCGCCGGCCGGTGGTGGAATTGCATATCACCAATATCCACCGGCGTTCCGAAGAATATCGTCACTCGTCGATCTCGGTGGCGGCGACTGCCGTGATCTGTGGGGCTGGCGCGAACGGCTATTTGCTGGCGATTCGCGCGATCGACGATCTGTGGGGCAACAGGCTTGAGCCCGGCGCTGAAAACGGATGACACCCGGTGCGAACCACCCGGCCGCTGTCAGCCGCTGCTGCCGTAAGGCCGGGTGATCACTTCGAGGTAGTGGCCGTCAGGATCGCGAAAATAGACGCCGCGTCCGCCATCGTTGTGGTTGATCTCGCCTGCCCGGCTACCCATTGGGTCGGCCGAGTACTCAAGGCCGCGATCCTTGATGCGGCTGAAGACGGCGTCGAAGTCGGCTTCGCTGATGAGGAAAGCGTAGTGCTGCGGCTGGATCTGAGCGTTGGCGTCGGCGAAGTCGAGCGAGACGCCGTTGTCCAGTTCGACGACATCGAAGTGGCCGAAGTGGGTCGGCGCTGGCCGGCCCAGCATCTCGGTCAGGAATTTCGCTGAGGCGCTCCGGTTCGAGCACCAGACGATGGTGTGATTGAGTTGAGCGGCCATAATGCGGCCTCCGGCGACGGGGGATTCGAGTGTGGTGCGCCCGGTCCGGATATCCTGACAGACCTCCAGCACAACGGCTGCGTCACGGCGCATATCCGAAGTCTACATCCGGACCTGAGAGCAGACGCAACCCGTTCTCGACGTTCGCTCGGCGTTCGCTCGACGTTCGATTTCCCGCGCGCGAACGACCGTTTTCGTCACCAGCCACCCGGTTTCAAGCCAGATACCCCTGCGTTTCCAACGAATACGCTGCCGCTCCGTGTTCCACTTCCACAAGCATGGCGAAATCCGCAGTCTGAAGCGCAGCGGTGCCAGCGCCCGCAATCGGACGTTTTTGCATGGCGCGACTCAAGATGTGAGTCGTGTGTTGATAAAAGAGTTCGAGCTGTCGTGCATCCGATGCCTGAGGCGCCAGGCCGAAAGCCTCCTCAAGCGCCCGGCGCGAAATATGAAAGCGTTGGAGCCCGCGAATTACGCGAACCTGAAACACGACCCCATCGCTGTTGTGAGGGATTGCTGCCCAAACTAGCGCGCTGCCCATGAAATGCCCCCATTTACCTGCATAACGGATTCAAAGTTCGTTGCCCAATAATGATCCTCAAAAAATACATTTCAAAAATACGGCAGCGTGGTTTTGACGTTTTCACCACACGAGGTGTGCGAGCTTTTGCTGTTACGACGGCTGTGGCGGCCAACGAGGACTCCGGGCCTGGCTGCCGCCAGACGATCACGGGCGGCAGTTCAAGCGCCAGAACGTGTTGCAGGCGGAAGGATGCCTGCGGCATGCCGTATCTCCACCGCGATCGACCTTAGCGGCGCATCGGCAACGAAGCGCTCGAGCAGTTCGCGCACGTCGTGATCGATGAAGTCGGCGCGTGTGGTGTCGACAATGACTGTCGCGCGGTCCGGAATATCGGCGAGCATCTGCTTGAGCGGCACCTTGCCGAGAAACGACACGTCCTTGCGAAACGAGAGCAGGAAATGATCGTCATGGCACGCGAGGGCGATCGGCCGGTGCAGATTCGCCCACAGCGCGAGAGCGGCGCTGCACAGCACGCCGAGCACGATTCCTGTGAGCAGATCGGTGGCAAGCACGCCGGCGATCGTAACGACAAATGGCGCGAGAGGCGCCACGCCTTGTTTCGCGAGCGCGACGAACAACGAAGGCTTGGCGAGCTTGAAGCCGGTATGAATGAGAATGGCGGCAAGGCTTGCGAGCGGAATCAGATTGATCACGTCGGTGAGCGCGAATACGCTGACAAGCAGCAGCACGCCATGCACGATCGCAGAGAGCCGGCTTTGCGCGCCGGCGTGCACGTTTGCCGAACTGCGCACGATGACCGACGTGATGGGCAGCCCCCCAATGGCGCCCGCGACGATATTGCCGATACCTTGTGCCTTGAGTTCGCGATTCGGCGGCGCGGCGCGCCGCTGCGGATCGATCTGCTCGACCGCTTCGAGGCTCAGCAGCGTTTCGAGACTCGCGACGACGGCAAGCGTCATGGCCACGATCCAGATTTCCGGGTCGGCAAGCCGCGCGAAGCTCAATTCGAAGTCGCCGAATTGCAGTGCCTCGCCCAATGCCGCGAAGGATTCGATGGCGGGCAGCGCCACCCGCTGCTCGACCGGCAGCGCAAAACCAGAGCCAGGCGCGCCGCAAACCAGCGTTACGCTGATGCCTGCAATCACGACGACAAGCGGCGCGGGAACCAGTCGCACGAGCGCGAAGCGTCGCAATGCGCGCGTTTCCCAGCCCGCGAGAATGGCAAGCGAGAGCAAGGCAACCGCGCAGACGACAGGCGAGATCGACTGAAGCGCGCCCGTCAACGATTCGGCGTTGTTGCCCGACGTCAGTCCCAGTGCGAGCGGCACCTGCTTGATCACCAACAGCAGTCCGATTGCTGCCAGCATGCCCTTGATGACCGGCGTGGGCACATACGAGGCGAGCCGCCCGGCTTTGAGCATGCCAAATCCGAACTGCAGCACCCCTGAGAGCAATACAGCAATCAGGAATGCTGAGAAACTGCCGAGGCGTGCGATGCCATCCACGACGATCACGACGAGTCCGGCGGCGGGGCCGCTCACACTGAGGCGCGAGCCGCTGAGCGCGGCGACGACGATGCCGCCGACAATGCCGGACACGAGGCCGGTCAACGGCTCGGCGCCGGATGCTCTTGCAATACCGAGGCATAACGGCAGCGCGACGAGAAAGACGACGGTACCGGCGGCGAGGTCGCGCGCAAACGCAGACAGGGAAGCTCTCGAAGTCATGACGGAAGCAGGAAGAAAAGAAGAGTAGAGGAGTCGGCGAATTCCGCACGCGATTGGCGGGCGGCACGGACGGTCGGGCCGTGCCTGGATCACGCAATCCTGAGCGGATTGCTCAGGCTGCTGCGATGGCCATCGCGGTTTCAGCGTCGTAGCCCGACGCAAGTTCGCGTAGCTGCCCGTTGTTGAGCGAAAAGATCCACCCGTGTACAAGCGGCGCGGGCGCGCTCTCGCTCACGAGCGGATGTTCGCGCAGCAGGCGCACCTGCTCGATCACGTTCAGTTCGGCGAGACGGTCGATGCGTGCTTCTTCCGACGGCAAGTGCGCGAGCGTTGCGCGATGTGTCTGCGCGAGCGCGCAAAGCGGCTTGATGCGCCGGTTCACGTGGGGCAGCGCGTCGGCGGGTGGGAGCAGCGAAGCGCGCACGCCGCCGCATCCGTAGTGTCCACAGACAATGATGTGCTTGACCCGCAGCACGCGCACCGCGTACTCGAGCACGCTCATGTTGTTGTCGTCGTCGGAGTGAAAAAGGTTGGCGATGTTGCGGTGAACGAACAAATCGCCAGGTGCGCAGTGCGTGACGCTTTCCGCTGGCACGCGGCTATCGGAGCAGCCGATCCAGAGCACTTGCGGCTTCTGCCCGGTGGCTAGCGCGCTGAAGAATTGCGGGTCGCGAGAGGCAATTTCCTGCGCCCATGCGACATTGGCAACGAGCATACGTTTCGGAAGATTCATGCGTCGAGGCTCCATTCAGAGCGGTGGCTCCGCTCAATCCTTACGTATAGCTTTCTATCAGAAAATCGCGCGATGTTTTAAAAAAATAAATTGGAACAATGCAAGGCGAATATAAAAAAACAGTCCCGCAACGCACGCCCTGTCACATACTGATCGCCAGGCGTTTCCCATCGCTCAAAACGAGGTCGACTCCATGATGAACGGACTGCAACAGAAGTTCGCGTATGTCAACGGCATCCGGATGCACTATGTCGAAAAAGGCACGGGCCCACTCGTGCTGCTCTGCCATGGCTGGCCGGAATCCTGGTACGTGTGGCGTTGGCAGATAGAAGCGTTGGCGGCCGCAGGTTATCGCGCGGTCGCACCGGACCAGCGTGGTTACGGGCTCACCGATGCCCCGGAATCCGTCGAGGCTTACGATAGTCTGAATCTGGTCGGCGACCTGGTCGGCCTCGTCAAGTCTTTCGGCGAAGATCGCGCGATTCTGATCGGCCATGACTGGGGGGCTGCCGTCGCTGCTTACGCTGCGCTGCTGCGCCCCGACCTGTTTCCCGTTCTCGGCCTGCTGAGCGTGCCTTACATGCCTCGACGTCCGGTGCGTCCGTCGGTGCGCTTTGCGCAGATCACGCAGGAATGTCACTTCTATCAGGACTATTTTCAGTTGCCGGGACGCGCCGAACGCGAACTCGAAGAAGATATCCGCCGCTCGGTGCTCGGCATCCTGTACACGGCATCAGGCGATGCGGTGGCGAAAGGGCAGTTGGCCAATTTCGCGACCTTTCCCAAATCGACACGGCTCGTGGACAACCTCGCATTACCCGAGGAACTCCCGGCATGGTTGACCGAAACGGATTTGCAGTATCTCGTCGGTCAATTCGAGCGGAGCGGGTTTCGTGGACCCATTAACTGGTATCGAAATATCGATCGAAACTGGGCGCTGACCAGCTTCCTTGATGGCGCTCGCATTATGCAGCCAACGCTTTTCCTCGCGGGGGAATTGGACGGCGTCGTGAAGATGGCGGCGAAGGACTATGACGCGCTGGAACTCAACGTTCCCAACTTATGGAAGAAGCATCTCATTCCGAAGGCGGGTCATTGGGTGCAGCAAGAGCGTCCGGAAGAGGTGAACGAGATTATCTTGAACTTCCTTGCCGGGCAGGCGACAAGTGCCAGTAAGTAGATGCAAAACAGCCTGCGCCGCCAGTGCCCGTTTTCGCCGGGCGCCCAGCGGCGAACTCCGCGTTAGTGCACAGTCACGCTGACGGTGACGATTTCGTATCCGGGGTCGGCGTTTTCGTGCGCCGCCTTTTCCGCTTCTGCGTACGACGAAAAGGACTTGGCCCCTTCAATCTCCGGTGCCATGCCAATGTCGCCGTCCTCTGCGCAGCAGAGGTACTGTTCACCGGTCTTCACTACATAAACGGTCATCATGGCTCCCTCCATGGTTTTCGGGGGAACTCATAGTCTAGCAGGCCTGAAGTCGCCGCGTCAGGCGGTCTTCTGCGCCATAGGTTCGAGTACAAACACATGCATTGTGCTAAGAAGGAACGTCCTCAAGGAACGCGCACGGTGCGCTGTGTCGGTTTTGCTCGCCATCTGCACCGTGGTCGATCGGAACATTCGCGGGGTGCCTTCAGCAAGTGCCGAGCATCGTGTCGCGGCCTCCATCACTCACCCGATCATTCGAGCAGGAAGGTGTGTGTCCTTCCTCCATGCGTCGCGAGTGGTAGCGTGGCCCCCCTCTTGGTGGTCACCAGTGGCATGTGTTT
This sequence comes from Paraburkholderia sp. J7, assembly GCF_905220155.1. Lineage (NCBI taxonomy): Bacteria > Pseudomonadati > Pseudomonadota > Betaproteobacteria > Burkholderiales > Burkholderiaceae > Paraburkholderia > Paraburkholderia sp. J7. Next base: position 167,108 of record NZ_CAJMYZ010000016.1, read on the forward strand.
GGCTTCTCTGTCGTGGCGGTCGAGAGGTTTACGCCTTGCGGTCGAACCGGTTGACGTCGCGTTCAGGCTCAAAGCACATGCCGGTGATCGACTCGCCCGCGTCCGGATCTTCACCCAGCCAGGTCGACCAGCCGAGCTGCTGCTCGCTGCCGAGCGTCGCGGGCGTCGCGCTCGAACTCCTGAGCCTGAGTTCCAGCTGCCAGTGCAGGCTCTTGCCCACAAAGCCACGCACGAGGTCGACCAGCAGGGGCAGGTCCTCGCCGTTCGGTGTGAAGCGCAGGTACTGCTCCAGTCCAACCGGCCCGATCGTGATCCTGAAGCGGTGCTGCCGGTCCGGGATGACCTCACCAAGCACCGCGCCCCCCATCGTGGAGGTCTCACCCGACACGCCGAGCCGGCTGATCTCATCCGGCGGCAACTCCATCCAGTGAAAGACAAACGGCTCAACTTCGACAGGGACCTGAAAGTACTGCGACAGGGTCTGGCAAATGCCGTCAGCATCGTGGTGTTCACGTACGGTGTGCGCGGATGCGGCAAGCTGTGCGTGGAAAGGCACGGTGACGCACTCAAGCAGCGCCGGATCCTTTCCTGCAAGCGCGCCGGCGTAAAACGAGAATGTTTCAGTCTCCGCTCCTGGCCGGTCCAGCCCCGCACTCGCCTGGGATGACAACCAGCCGAGATAGAACTGCGTCATGAAGCGGTGATGAAAGATGTCGAGAAAATCGACGAACGTGGTGTCGCGGCGATTGACTTCCCGCTCACGCGCGATTTCCGTGACATGCACGGGCAGGGGGCCGTTGGGTCCGAGCATGCCAAGGCCGAACAGACGCACGAACAGTCTGGCGTCGTCGCGCACGCGCGCTGCGGCGATCTCGCTGGGCGCGAAGCTCAGGCCCGGCGTCTGGCCAAGACGGAAGGGCTCGGCAAGTGGCCGCAATGCGGTGCCCACCGGATCAATCGTGCGATCGGCGCCGATGCGTCGCATGAGCGCAAGCCAGCCGAAGTCCCATGGCTCGCGCTGCAGGCGCTCGAGCATCTCCGTTGGCAGCGCCACACCGGTACGGGAAGCGGACAGTGAATGATCCATCAGGCTCCCCGGGTGCCCATGCGCACTGGCCAGCGCATGATGGGACCGCGCTGAAGTGAGCGCAGCCGTGTCTGCGTAAACGAGTGAACCGACTCGCTGCGCGCGATGTAGTGTTCCAGAACGAGTCCGAAGAGGTAGGGGCTCGTGCCGTCAAAGCCCGCCTCGTCGATCGTGAGTTCGCAGTCGATGCCCCGACCGTACACAATGTCACCGTTGCCAGGCAGCTTGCGCGTGACACCTGCTGTGCTCACATTGACGAGGCTATCGATCTGCTGGCGTAGCGTCACATCTTCAGAAAACAGGAACAGGCGCAGCATGTCGCGTAGTCCCTTGCCGCCATGCTCGAGCGCGAGGTAGTTAAAGCTCAGCTGACGAATCAGTTCCCAGGCCTTCCTGCCTTCAGCGTAGGGTGGTCGTGGAGCAGATGGCTCGCGGATCAGGCCCACAGTCGCCGACGGGATAGACCGACGTGGCTTGAGGTCATTGACACCATTACATTCAATCAGGCGCGGCAGGTCGCGGTTGGTGAGCCAGACGTTCACATCAAGATAACGCATCCCCTCGTGATATCTCTCGCCCTGGCCATCGAGCAGAGTCACGCGCACATCGGTGCCCGAGTACGACGTCCGTGTGCCATAGCGGCGATGCGAAGCGGTCTTCGCCTGCGGTAAGCGATGAATCGAGAAGTAGCGCTCTGCGCCATCCTCGTCATTGAAGAGCGGCTGGTAGCGCGGCAGGAATCGTAGTTTCCGCGATCGCTTTCCAACCTGTCCGGTCATCTCGTCGATCGAAAACACCTCATAGTCGAAGGGCGTCTGCGCGCGTGGTATGAGCGGGAACTCCGTACTGGCCACAGGCAGTTCGATACGTGAAATCCGTCGGGGAAAGAGATTGACGATCGGTGTACAGAACAGTGCGAAGCGCGAAGCGTCAATTAACCCGTTCAGGTTGTCCGGTGCGCGGTCGAGCAACAGAACGATCTCGGCTTCGTTGCCTTTCACCTTGCGCAAACCCGCGCCGAGCCCTTTGAGAGTAAAGAAAAAGAACCGGGCCGGGAACGCCACGAATTCATGAAGGAGGTTGTGTCCGAGAAACTTCGGCCACACCAGTGGCAGCATGGTCTGGTCCGGCCTCAGACCCTCATGAACGACAGGCTTCACGGAGACAGCCGAGAACGGTTGATCGGCGTCGGCAAGGCAACCCGGCTGACCGGTGATGGTCGCGAGCGTCCCCGCATGCACAAGTTCGAAGATCCGTGAAGCGATCGCTTCGTCACCCGTCAGGTAGACCGTGAGCTCATCGAGGTCGGCGAGGTCTGCGATCCGCGCGTTCATGGTCGTGCGGATACGCAGACGCAATGCACCCTTTACCGTGGCATGAGTTGGGACAAAGCGGTCGATGCCTGGCACATCAGGGGGAATGCCGGTGTTGCGGGCGCTGACAATAGCGAGCGGGTACAGCGTTACATCCTGCGTACTGCGAAATTCGCAGCGGGTGGCCTCGCCCGTGGATGGTTCGGGACTGACAAGCCGGGTTCCGCGCGGGATCCTGAAGCCGGCGACGAGGTCGCCCTGCTCGCCCTTCGGGTGGAACTGCACGACGGACATCGAAGGGGTTGGCGAGGTGTAGTTCGGGTAGACAGTCTCTAGCTGACGCAGCGTGAATTCAGGGAAGGCTGCATCAATGCGTCCACGTGTACCGGCCAGCACAAAGCTTGCTGACTGGATCAACCGCTGAACGTACATGTCCGTAGCTTCGCCCGCCTGCATGCCAAGACGTCGGCCGATCTTTGGATGCCGGCTGGCGAATTCCAGCGCGAGTTCTGTCAGATGCGTATGCTCGCGTAGATAAGAGTCCAGCAACTTCAGATCCATTGCCGATACTGTCCAGTGAATGGAGGATTACGAAACGATATCACTGCCGTCATCTCGTAAAAACACGTGAATGACGGTCAACTGATGTCGTCCTTCGGGAGTGGTGTCAGTCACCACGACGACACACGATGCATAGCAGCACAGCTGTGTAGGCAAAAACGCATAGTCCCGGGAGCAGGCCGAGCAGATAGAGCGGGACGTCGCTGAGCTGAAGTGCGCTGCTGATTCCTGCAGCACTCACGTTGTCATTGATTGCTGACACGCGTGCGCGCAGTGCGGCAAAGCACAACGCGACAGCTCCACCACCGACGAGCGCGAGTCCGGCATATCTGACAGTCAGACCAGCTGCCGTTCGCGCCCGGCTGGCGCACGCGACGAGCGCTGCACCGATCGCGAATCCAAGGAAGCTGAATGCTGCCAGCGTTACGACGCGGTGGACAAAGACGTCATTCGGCTGGGCCGCAATCAACGATACGGGGTGCGGGCCGGCATTAACGATCGCCGCAAGCAACCATTCATAGAGCAGATCCGCCCCCAGAAGGAACAGCACGGCGAGCGTGATCGCTGCTGTCAGGGCGAAACTGTTTTTGGGTCGGATCATGGCAATTCCGTAGCGAGGCTATGCATCAGAATCGCAATACCGGAATCTGCGAGGCCAGTTCGCGTTTTGTCTGTTCGATCTGCGCAACGGTGTCCAGCATGACAAGCTCGCGAGTCGTGCTGTTGTACTTCGCCATTGCAGTCGGTACGGATCGCCCACCATTGGTCGCAAGGAAGACGACACGCGGATTGGCATACAGCGTGACGGACGGCAGAGGATCAACGCCCAGTGTGTAGAGCGAGAATGCGTGGCTTGCGTGCTCGTTTGTCAATGCCGACGGCACCAGATGGCCGATTTCTGGCAGTGTCTGTAAGACCTTGGGATATCCGGCATAATCGAGGACCAGCTTGCTTTCACCATTTGGTCGGGTCGTCACGCCGATGCCAAGCGCGCCTTTGGCGCTGTCCCAAAGCGACATATTGTCCGTCACCAGCTTACCGTCAATATCGATATCACTCAGCTGATAAATCTGGAGTACGACGCGATAGATCTGCTTGTTACTTGGGTCGATCGTGTTGGCAAACGATGGTAAGCCAAGTTTCGGAATAATGGCTTCGATGATCAGGTACAGGCCTGTCGGCGTGCCATAGGGTATGGATGCAGTCATGGTTATTTTCCGTCAAGGTTAAAGCATTTAACTCGCCATCGGAGCCCGGAAGTTTTCGATGGCGCTTCTGATCGGCTGCGGATACTTCATTGACACGTAGAGGAATGCTGAAGATATCACCGCATTCATCCCAAAAAAACGCGTTAGTGACAATGATTGAGTCAGTCCCACTGCGTGGGGCGTTTCTTCCAGGTGCTGGGTAAAATGCCTGCGGCTGCAGAGCTGGTTGATCATGCAACGAACCCGCAACCCGACAAACTGGCGGTGCGGGCGATGGTCAACCGGCGCCACTCACATCGGGCGCCGAACCAAGCCGGTCTGCGAGCACGATCAACGGCATGACAAAGATCACCTTGCGCAGGCTGCTGCCTGGTCCATGTGGTTGTGCGCGGAAATGTCCGCGCCGCCAGTGCGTCCGGCGCTCGCCCCCCGTCCTGCTCATGTGTGCCTGTCGAGGTCCCGGCATCATCCGGGTGAGTTGGCAGCACTTCCGGGCCGATGATATAGCGGTCGTACAACCTGTCGATGCTGGCGAGGCGCTCGGCGCGTTTGCGTTTTCCGAGACCCTTGAGCTCGCGCGGCGCTGCGCTCCAGGCATTGTCCGCGCGCATGGCAGCGGTGCCGGTCGAGAGATAGAGGAGGACCTTGATCAGGTAGTTCAGGGTGTGTTGCCAGAAGTGCAGTTCGTGTTCACGGCCAGCCCGGTCCAGATGCCGGCGGACAATGCCGTCGATTGTTTCATCGCCGTTATGTTCCACATGCCGATACACCAGTCCTCAAGCTCGTTTGGGGCCACGGGTGGCTGTCCCGACCAGATGCGCATCGTTACACCCGGCGCGATGTCGCGGCAACGGGCGCAGCCTTGCACGAGTGCTGCAAACAGGCTGAGCCCGAAAGCGACTTCTGTGCTTGGACAGTCCTCGGCCGAGAGCACGTGATGATCACCGGGGTTGAATGTCAGCATGCCTTCCCTCGCTTCGTTATGTCTGTCGCGCCGGATGCCGGCGCGACAGGATCATCGCCACTGTTCCACCGCGATCTCCACGCGACGGTTGCGTGCCCGTCCTTCACGCGTGTGGTTATCATCAAGCGGTGACGATTCGCCACTGCCGCTGACCGTGATGCGCTCGGGTGAGACGCCGGCACTGGCCAGCGCATGCATGACGCTTTGCGCGCGTAGCGTCGAGAGCGCCTGGTTGGAGAGTCCACCGGGTCTTTCAAAGGGCGTGTCGTCGGTGTAGCCGGTGAGATGAACCAGCACGTTTGCGGGCTCTGCCGCGATTGCCGCTCCGACCTGGGTGACTGGCGGTACGGCAGCCGGATTCAGCGTGTACTGTCCGGGCGCAAACATGCCGTCGATGCGGATCGCGAGACGGGAATGATCGTCGTTCTCGTTGAGTGACACCGCATTGCTGTCACCGCTGTGGGCCAGCCGGCTGTGAATTCCCGCAGCAATGACCTGAAGGCTGCCGGCCTGGCTCTTGTCCTGTGCACGTCGTGCGCACAGGCCATAGCCGCCGGCGCCCAGAAGCCCCGTGATGAGGACCGCAGCGAGTGCGCCAGCGACGTAGCGGCGGCGATCGGGGCTCCCCGGACGGGACCGGCCTGGACTGCCGGTGGCGCGCCGTTTGGACGGGCCCATCCTGAACGCCACGTCGGCAACATCATCCGCCGGTGTCCTGCGTGGGGACGCGCCTGGCTCGGAGCGCGCGGTGCGCGGCGTCTCGAAGACGGTGTCCTGCGCGTCATCCGAAGTCGATGCGGCCGCGTTTGGGTCATCCCGCCTGTGTCCTGCCGCGCCTTTGGCGCGCGGGGCTTCCTTTGCCTTGCTGATTGTCTGGTCCAGGTTCCTGAGGACGGCCTTCAGCGTGCGCGCGCCATCCGGTGTGCGACGGTAACGGCCCTTGAAGCCGCACGCGAGGATCTGCTGGAACACTGCCAGCAACTCACCGTTCGAGGTGGGGTGGCGCATGGCGCTGTCGATCAGATGAAAGACGCGGTCCGCTCCCTGACGGTCGTAGCCCAGTGTGGTGGCCAGGCCGTTCGCGCTCCATTCGGTCCCTGTCGCTGCGCCTTTGCCCCACGCTGTCTGCATGGCCGCTTCATCGAGCGCCGTGCACAGGCAGTAGCGCGCGTTGTCCGCATCCGCGCGGGGCAGTTTCAGAGCCGCGCACACGCGCTCAAACATCTTCGCTTCGCTAAGGAGCCATTGCCGGCGCGCGAGGACGTCATCTGCAGCGAGTTCTGCTGGCGTGGTCCGCAGTGCCTGCAGCAGCGGTCTGGCCGCCTCGAGCATGGGGTGAGGCGCGGCGGCGGCCGCCTGCAGCCGCTCGCCGTAGGACAGCGGAATATCGAACGTACCCCCGAACATCTGGGTCTGCTCAGTCTGTCTCATCGCGCGTCCTCAGTGCGCAGCCGCGGGCATCGCGGGTACGGGTGCACCTGCAGGTGGCAGGCCTGTCGGCGGACCGCTGTCCGGCAGGCTGAGCATTGGCATGGAGCTTGGGCAACGGAACGTGGTGAGCACGTCGCTCGTGAGCGGATTGGCCACACTGCCTGCACTCGCCAGATCGAGCACAGCGCGTCGTCCGTCGAAGTCGAAGGCGACGCGCGTGCGCCCGGGTGTGGCTGTCTGGATCGCTTCGCCCTTGTGGATCAGGCGCATCAATGCCCACGGACCGTCGGTCGAGATGGTCGAGGTATCGGGCTTGATGCGGGGGCTGGCCGTGATCTCGGTGTGCACGCCGCCACGCGGGCCCGGCCAGCTGACGCTGAGCGGCGTGACGGGCCCATGCTGGTACAGGGTGCTCTGGCCGTCGATATCGATCGACAGGCTCAGGATGGTCGGATCCATTTCCGGCACACGCACTTCGGCTTTCCACTGCAACTGCTTGCCCTGCTCACCGAAGAAGACATCGCGGATGGCCTTCGCATGCTCGAAGGGCTCGAGATCCGGGCCTTGAACGGGCTCGGTGGCGCCTGGCAGCGTGCGGTATCGCCAGGGTTTCGCGGAGGTATCGACGAAGGGCGCAAGATTCTTGGTGAAAAAGTCGTCGATCACGCCGCCCTGCGCGAACACGCGGGTGAAGTCATCGATGCTTACGTCACGTTTGCTGCTGGGGGAGAACGGATAGTTGCCTTCCACCGTGAGACGGCAGGTGTCGCTCACGACGCTCTGCATCTGACGCGAGAGCAGCTGGCCGATGCCCAGGTTCACTTCGCGCGAGCCCTGCACGGACAGGCCGAGCAGCACCGCCCGGAAGGGCGCGGGCATCGTGTTCGCCGCCATCTTGAGCTTTGCAGCGATGTCGCTCGCAGGTGGCATGCTGTTATTGCTGATCGCGTTATCCGCCACCGTAAGCGCGGTGTAGTAGTCGTTGAGCATGCTCGACACGCCGTCGAGGCCTGTCTTGTCGGCCGGGGTGGCGGATGCGTTCCCGCTGTCCGGACCACTGCCGGAGACTTCCGCGCTACCGGTCACCATCTCCCGCAGTGCGGCGAAGTGGCTGTCGACGAGTTCACGCTCGATGCGCTCTTCCGCCCGGATACCGAAAGCGCCTCCCGTCTTCTGGTTGAGCTTGTCGGTGGTTTTCTGGAGCAGCGAACCGTCACTGGCGATGGGCTGTGTGAGCGTTGTCTCATGCACGACCGCCCGCGCCAGCCTCGCCAGAGGCGAGTCAGGCGCTGCGAGCTGACGCAGCACCTGCAGGTTGAACGACAGGCTCGTGCCCGTCACCGTGCGGATGTCGCCAAGGAACGCATCCCATTGCTGGGCGTACTCGGTGAGGTAGAGCCGGCGGATTGCTGCAGTGACCGCGTCGTCCCCGTCGGCAACTGAACTTACGAGATCAGCTGTTTTTTTTTGAGCCTCGCCCAGATACGAGCGTCCCATCACCCACGCATCGTCATCACGCGCGGCCTGCGCAAACTCGCGCAGGCGCTTGTCGAACAGGTTGCGATAGCCGTCGAACGTGAAGAGGCCCGGCACGCCGCGCGAAAGCGGGGCGCCGCTTGCCCGCGTGAACACGGTACCCGCCTGGGGACCCACGGCGCGCAGCAGTGTGAACTCGTCGGGCGCTTCCTTCTGCATGTCCGCTTTCGCGCGATCGTAAATCCGTTGCGTCGCGTTACTCGAATCAAGGAAAGCGCGTGCCTGCTGGATCAGGCCATCGTTGCGGATCAGCGGCGACTGAACAACGTGCTCACCGGAGAAAAGTTGCTGCAGGTGTTCGATCATCGTGGCCCGGCCGCCGAAGATCGAGGCGCTGTCGGTCTTCGCCCAGTCGTCGAGCACCCAGGCCTTCACGTCGCCGGCATTGAATTTCGCCTTGTCATACAGCATGAGATACACGCGCAGCGCGTCGTAGGTTCCTTTGGCATCTTTCACGGCCATCGACTGCGAGATGACGTCTTCCATGCGACGCACGATCTGTGGCACCAGCAGGTTGTTTTCGAGCGCAAGATAGGTATCGTGGCTCGCGTCGACGATACGTGGCGCAGTGTAGAGACCATACCGGTAGCCGCCGTCAGGGTCGGAAAGATCGAGACCGGTGAGTGTGGGCAGATAGCGTGCCTCGCTGAGCGTATCCGGGACGGTTTCAGGTTTCGGGTCGCGATAGAGCTGCGTCACCTTTGCCGTGAGTGCCTGTGTCTTGCGCTGGATTACCGCCAGGTAGTCGCTGTTGTTGCCAAAGCTTGTGCGCAGACCCATCGCGAGCCACACAAAGAGCAGCACGGCGAGCGCGTGGCCGATCAGTCGCAGCACGCGGAAGCGGTATTCCCAGCGCAGGTTGGGGCTGACCAGGTGCGCTTCCGGGAAGACAATCTTCGTGAACAGGTCGTGCAGGAAATAGCTCAGATGGCCTTCGGCGCGCACCGGATGTGTGGCGAGACTCCGGTTCAGCCCCGTGGCCAGGCGCTCCACGACTGTGAGCGGCTCCGCCACGACGGCTGAACCACCCTGGACGGCGCTCGTGAAATACACGCCGCGCAGCGTCGCATGCAGTTGAGTGTCGTCGTAGCGCGAGTCGATGAAGAGTTGCGAGAGCAGGTCGACAAGTGGTGCCGTGAGCGCGGAGAACGCCTCAGGCAGTGCCGCGAGGCGCCGCCTGCGTTCTGCATCGTATTCATCTTCCAGACGCGTGTTCACGCTGCTGGTCAGGCGGCCCGCGAGCTGGCGCAACTCGCCTTCACAGCGCATGGACAGGTTGGCCTGCGCGGCGCTGCCCGTGAGCGGCAAGGTGAAGCCCCACATCTGGGCGCGCGTTTCCTCGGTGAGCGAGCTGAAGTAGTCGGTAAAGCCCGGCATGCGGTCCATCTGGGTGATGATCAAATAGACCGGAAACCGGATGCCAAGCGTTGCGCGCAGCTCGGCCAGTCTGGCACGCAGCGCTTCGGCCTCTTCCGCACGCGCTGCGGGGTCCGGCGAAGTGAGCACATCGAGGTTGACCGAGACGATGGCGCCGTTGATCGGTGCGCGTGGCCGGTGGCGGCGCAGCAGTTCGAGAAAGCCCGCCCACTCTGCCGCATCGACGCGTGCGACGTCCGTGACGGCGGGCTTGCCGGGCGATGGCGCTGTGAGCGCCGTCGTCGCTGTGGAGGTCGCTGGGAACGATGCAGCCGCGCTGGGCGCCACAGTGGTGGCGATCTGCGCCGGCGCAGCGACGTCCCCTGCCTTTGCGTTCGCGATGCGCTGCGGCTCCAGCAGGCCCGACGTCACGGACATGCCGTGACGTGTATAGTGCCCCGCCGTGTCGATCAGGACCGCGTCATTGGTCAGCCACCAGTCAACGCTCTTCGTCCCTGCGGGTGCACCCGAGGTGCGATGCGTCGCAGCGCCCAGCGGGAAGGGCAGGCCGGCGTTGAGCAGTGCGCTCGTCTTGCCCGACGCGTTCGAGCCAAGCGTGACGTACCACGGCACTTCGTAAAGGTAACGTGTGCCCTGGAAGAGGCGGCCGGGACCACGCGCGCCCGTGCGCATGGCCTTCAGGCGCGCGAGCGCAGCATTGAAGCGCTGCTCGACATCCTTCAGACGATCCGCGGCAGGCGACGGCTCCTTGCGTGATCCGAAGGCCAGTGCCTTCTTCAGGAACGTTTCGTCGCTGCGCATCCGGTTCCAGAGCCACCACAGGCCCCATACTGCGAAGCACGCAAGGACGACCACGATCGCGACAACACGCGCAGCAACGGACGCAAACGGGGAACTCGTGCCGAAACTCAGCAATGGCGCGGCGTACCAGATCAGCAGACAGACGAGCGCACCAACCGCGAAACTGGTGGTGAGTCCCGCGATCCACAGCAGGACCGCTGCGAGCATCAACGCAATGACGATCACGCGCAGGCCGGCACTGGCCAACGGCTTGAGGCCACCAAACGCGACGAACGGTCCGAGAAACCAGATGAGCAGTGCGAGAACCAGCAGCACCAGTAACGCCAGGAACCAGCGCGACCACAGAAACGACAGCTTCTTCATTCCAGCATCCTTCGCATTCAAGGCGTAACGGTAATTTCAACGCGGCGGTTCTGCGCGCGTCCCTGCGGCGTGGCGTTGTCCCCCAGCGGATTGGCTTCGCCCTTGCCGATCGCCTCCAGGCGTGCGACGGGCACGCCATCGGCCTGCAGCATCTGCATGACCTGGGTGGCGCGTTCTTCCGAGAGTTCGTCGTTCGAGGCGAACTGGCGGCTCCTGATCGGAATGTTGTCGGTGTAGCCCGTGACAGTGACCTTGCCTGGCACCTTGAGCACCTCGTTGGCAATCTTTGCGATCAGCGGCCCCATCGACGCGTTCACGGTGACACCGCCCGGTGGGAACATCGAGTCACCACGGAACGTCACCGAGCTATGGCGAGCATCCTCGTCGACGCTCACCGTGCCGGCAGCGATCTCGTTCCTGAGCAGTTCCTTCAGGTGCGGAAGACGCGGCGCCGGCGGGGGCGTGAGACGGCCGATGTCGATGATCTGCTTTTCGACGATGGCGCTCTGGTCGAGCAGGTGGTACTTGAACCAGCCGAAGAGGCCGGCCAGGATCAGGCCGAGCACTACGAATGTGATCCAGACCGGAAAATCGTAGAACGACATGCGCCGGTGGCCGGCGTCCGAAGCGGCCCGCGGTGAAAGCGCAAGGGGGACGCTGCCGCGTTGCGTCTGGAGTTCGGTATAGATTCGCTGACGGATGGCGTCGTGCTTGCGCGGACCGTCGGCATCATGCCGGTAACGCCCCATGAAGCCCAGGCTCAGGATCCGGTAGATGACTTCGAGCAGGTCGAGATGTTCACGTGGTTCGCTCATCAGGCGCGAAACCAGCAGATAGATCTTGTCACCGCCATGCCGGTCTTCGTGAAACTCGGTGGCAAGGCCGTTCTTGATCCAGTCCAGACCTTTTTCACGCTCGCCCCATTCTGTCTGCATGGCTGCGTCGTCCAGCGCCGTGCACAGACAATAACGGGCACCGATCATGTGGTCGCGACGGATGTTGGCCTGCTCACACAGTCGCTGGAATGCACGTACCTCCAGCTTGAGCAACTGGTGCAACTGATCGATACCGCGTTGATCAAGCTCGGCCGGCATGTCGGCGAGCGCGCGCAGCAGCGGGCGCGACGCTTCAAGCAGTGGATTCTGCGCCTGCCCGATCGCGCGAAGCCGGTCGACTGGCGCTTCCCCGGCGGGTATCGAGGACAGCAGGCCCGATGTCACGGGCATGCCGGGTGCCGGATCCAGATCCGGGCGGCCCGGCATGCTCCGGGTTGCCTCTGCGTTCACCATTCTTCCCCCTGATTTTTTTTAGCGTTGCGCGGCAGGCCGGGTATTCCGTCGCCTGCCTTTCTGATTCCGATGGTGATTCAGCGCACACCCCACAATTCAAGTTTCAGCCCCGGGAAGTCACCTGCCACGTGCAGGGCAATGCCACCGTGCGCCACTATCGCGTCCCATAGCGGACCGCTGCGTGCAAGTTCGTAGTAGATGTAGCCCGCATTGAACGGAATCTGGCGCGGCGGTACCGGGAGTGACTGGAGGGGGACACCGGGCAGATGCGCGCGCACGAGATCCGGCAGACGCTCCGAAGGCCCGACCTTTGCCTGCGTGGCGAACTGCTTCTCGAGTGCATCGGCTGGTAGCTGCGCGGCGACGGCGAGCACGACGGCCGTGAAGCTGCGCAGCTCGCCGGGATCGACAACGGCATTGCGCATGCCGTAGCCCGCATCCTTGAGCGGGATGCTCTGCGCGCTGCGCACGAGCACGGCATTGAGCAGCCAGTGCGCGTCGTCAACGAGTGGCTTCAGGCAGATGTGCGGCTCGATGTGCTGATAGGCGGGGTGCGAATCGAGCGGCCGGCGGGTTTCCGGGCGAACGTAGGTGGAAAGCTCGCCCGCCATGCTCAGCAGCACGGCGTACAGTTCCGCGGGCGACGTTGTCGGCACGCGGCGAAGATGTTGCAGGAGCGGCTCGTAGCGGTTCAGCGTCTGCAGCAGGAGATAATCCGACACCTCCGCGACCGAGCCAGCCTTGCCATCGCTGCCGGTGAGCCGTTTGGCGAGTGCATCGGCGCGCAGACGCGTGAGTTCATGAATCTTTGCGAGCCAGCTCACGAGAAGTTCGCTCGCGCCGTAACCCGCAACGGGTGGAATCAGTGCTTCGTCCAGTTCGATGCTGCCGTCAGCACGCAGCGTTCTGACCTTCGTGAGTGGCAGGCCGATCCATGCATCGGTCATTTCCTTCTCGGGGACAAGCCGCAGGCGCAGGTTCGCTAGTTGAACTGCACGCGGTCCCTGGCCGACCGAATTCGTGTCCCGCAGATCCGTTGAGAACACGCTGTAGCGTGCGAGCGAATCCGGAGAATTTTCAAAGCTCGTTTCCTCGCCATTGGGCACACGAATGGGCACGGCCAGATGAATGGTCTGCTCGAGGTGCTCCTGACGGATGGTCAGCGGCGCCGGAGGCGGCGTGCTGCCCGGTGCGTCGAAGGGGGTGCCATCGGCGAAGACGCCGCTCGCGGACTTGACGATCACCTTGCCGAGCGACAGCGCTTCCTGATCGATCGAGTAGTGTGAAAATCCGAAGAAAAACGGCGAGAGCGGCGCGGCCCGCCGGTGGGCGAACTGCTCGAGATAGCGCTCCTGCTGCTGGAAAGCCTGCGGGCGCAGGAACTGTCCTTCGCCCCAGACGACCTTGTTGTGCCAGCTCATGGGATTCTTCCGTTACTTGCTGCTCTGTTGTGCATCGGTAATCTTGATCGCGTTCGCGTCAAGACTGATGATGAGTTTTACCTTTGGGCCGCGGTGATACCACGCGGCGGTCGGTGACGGCGGCAGCGTCCAGGTGGCGCGCCAGACCGAGTTGGGGAGATCACGATAGGCCGCGATCACACCCAGTGTTGTCGTTGCCTGATCTGCATTGCGCGCGATGGCCTTCTGGTCACCCGGGCGCAGCTGGAACTGGTCGCGTATCACCAGATCGTCGGCGAGCACGACCTTGTCCTTCTCCTGCAGGGAGAAAAAATCGGCACTCGTGAAGGCATCCGGATTCTTCAGTTCGTAGATGCGAACCACGATCGGCGCCGCGCGTTGCTGATCATCCGGGTTGACACCCGACGAGGCCTTGATCGACAGATCCAGCTTGACCGGTTCGTGGGCGACTTTCGAGGTGTCGCTGGTGGTGCATGAGGCGAGGCCCAGCACCAACAGACAGGCTGTCGCGGTGGCTCGGATAGACAGGGTCATCGGAAAGAACGGGCGAGTGAAAAGGCGAGAGTGGCCCGAATGTGAGTCCGGGCCACCGACTTCAGGAAGCGATCAGCCTTCCTTGTTGAGCTTGATGTCATAGCCGGCGGTGACTGCGCCGCCGCTACCGCCCTGGGCGTTCTGCACGACGTATTCCTGCTTGACCTTGGCGAACGACAGACGGACCTGCTCGGTAATACCGTTGTCCGCATTGCTGCCCGACGGCGCGACCTGGGTGACGATCACGTCGCTCATGGTGATCTTGAGGTACTCGAGCGGATTGCCGCCGGCCTTGCGGATCGTCAGTACCGCGAGGTCGATGTGCTTGCCGGTCAGGCAGTACTTCATGAGATTCGGGCTTGCACGGTCCACCAGGTGCACGAACGTCAGGTCGTCAACGGTGGCCTTGCCGGCGCCACCGCCCGAGCCCATATGCATGTTGGACTGCTGGGCGATGTGCCAGCTCCAGCTCTTGACTTCGATTTCGTTCTTGTGGGCCGAATCCTGCGATTCGCCATCAATGCCGTTGATCTTGATGAAGATATCCTGCGCCATCTGAAACTCCTTCGTTGGAAAAGTACTGCCTTACCCTGCGGCTGAATGAGCCGTGGTCTGTTGACTACCTTCCTGCAAACAAAACTTCATTTCCCCTGCACCTTGCCGGTCACTTCAGGCGGCTTCCTTGACCGACGGCAGACGCGCCACCAAGCGCAGCGAAACCGTCAGGCCCTCGAGCTGGAAGTGCGGACGCAGGAAGAATTTCGCCTGGTAATAGCCGGGTTTGCCTTCCACTTCTTCCACGACCACCTCGGCTGCCGCAAGCGGCCGACGTGCCTTCGTCTCCTGCGACGAGTTGGCCGGATCGGCGTCCACGTATTCCATGACCCATTCGTTGAGCCAGCGCTGCATGTCCTCGCGCTCACGGAAAGCGCCGAGCTTGTCGCGCACGATGCACTTGAGGTAGTGTGCGAAACGTGAGCAGGCGAAGAGGTACGGCAGGCGGGCAGACAGATGGGCGTTGGCCGTCGCGTCCGGATCGGTGTACTCCGCAGGTTTTTGCAGGGACTGCGCACCGATGAACGTTGCATGATCGGTGTTCTTGCGATGCACGAGCGGGATGAAACCGTTTTTCGAGAGTTCCGCTTCACGGCGATCCGAGATGGCAATCTCCGTCGGACACTTCATGTCGACGCCACCATCATCAGTCGGGAACGTGTGGCACGGGAGGTTCTCGACCGTGCCACCCGATTCCACGCCGCGAATCAGCGAGCACCAGCCATAGAGCTTGAACGAGCGGTTGATGTTCACGCCCATCGCGTAGGCAGCATTGCTCCACGCATAGTTGCGATGATCCGGACCGTTCGTGTTTTCCTCGAAGTCGAACTCGTCGACCGGGTTTGTGCGCGCGCCGTACGGCAGACGCGACAGGAAGCGCGGCATGGCAAGGCCAATGTAACGCGCGTCTTCACTGCCGCGCAGCGAGTTCCAGGCCGCGTATTCGAGGTTCTGGTTGAAGATCTTCGTGAGGTCACGCGGATTGGCCAGCTCCTGCCACGACTCCATCTGCAGCACGGAGGGCGAGGCGCCCGAGATGAACGGCGTGTGCGCCGAGGCCGCGATCTTTGCGATCGAGCCGAGCAGATCGACGTCCGGCGGCGTGTGATCGAAGTAGTAGTCGGCAACGAGGCAGCCGTAGGGCTCACCACCGAGCTGACCATACTCCTCTTCGTAGATCTGCTTGAAGAGGGGACTCTGATCCCACGCGAGTCCCTTGTAGCGCTTCATCGTGCGGCGCAGTTCCTCCTTCGAAACGTCCATGAAGCGGATCTTCAGGCGCTCGTCGGTTTCGGTGTTCGAGACAAGGTGGTGCAGGCCACGCCACCCCGATTCCAGCTTCTGGAAATCGCTGTGGTGAATGATCAGGTTGATCTGCTCAGAGAGCTTGTGGTCGATCTGGGAAATGATCGCTTCGATGCTCTTGTAGGCGTCGTCGCTGATCGTGATGGATTGCGCCAAAGCCTGTTCGGCGAGCGTGCGCACGGCATAGTCAACCGACTCGCGCGCGTGGGCGGTCTTCGGCCGGAATTCCTGCTCAAGCAGTTGTGAAAAGACGTCTGCCGATTGCGCGGCGCCTGCGGCCTGGTGAACCTCTTTTGCTTCCATGATATTCCTTCGTTATCCTGCTTAAGTGAAAGTCGCCCCGACCAGGTGGTACGAGTGGTCCCAGGGATTCAGGTGGCCGGATTTTCAGCGTTCGGATCGTTTTCGATCGTGGGCTTCGGCGCCGAGGCGAGAGAGCGGAGCAGTGCCGGGTCGGCGAGCAGCTTGTTGATGAGCGCTTCGGCTCCCGACTTGCCGTCCATGTAAGTCTGCAGATTGGCGAGTTGCGTGCGCGCGGCGAGCAGCTGGTTGAGCGGTTCCACTTTTTTTGCGACCGCCGCAGGCGAGAAATCGTCAATGCTCTCGAAGGTCATGTCCACCATGAGCTGCCCTTCGCCAGTGAGGGTGTTCGGCACCGCAAAGGCCACGCGCGGCTTGATCGCCTTCATGCGCTCATCGAAGTTGTCGATGTCGATGTCGAGGAAGCGTCGGTCTGCGACCGCGGGCAGCGGTTCGACGGGTTTGCCGGACAGGTCGGCGAGCACCCCCATGACAAAGGGGAGCTCGACTTTCTTTTCCGAACCGTAGACCTCAACGTCATACTCGATCTGCACGCGTGGGGCGCGGTTACGTGCAATGAACTTCTGCGAATTGTTGGTGACGGACATGCATGAACTCCGTAGGCGTGGAAGGGGCCGATCAGACTGGATCGACCGTGGCGTGGGAAAGAACTTCGGGCTCGGTAGTGAACGTCAGTGCCTGCAATGGCGGCGCTGTCTGATCGTCCACATCAATTGCGATCGAGGTGAGTGCCTGTTTCGCTGCCAGCGCGTCCAGCCACAGGCCTGAGAGCCTGGGCAGGATATGCTGCTCGACAAAGCCGATCAGTACACGTGCTCCCGTTTCTTCGACAAGGCAGCGTGACACCACGTAGTCGACGACGCGCTCGCTGTAGGTGAGCACGACCGCCTGGTTGTCTGCCATGCGGCGCACCAGACGATCCATATGCAGGCGCACAATGTCCGCGAGTGTCCCGCGAGCAAGCGGCCGGTAGGGCACGACACTGACGCGCCCAAGAAAGGCCGCGGGGAAAGTCTTCAGCAGTTCAGGCACCAGCGCGCTACGTAGCGCATCCTGGTCAGGCGAGAGCACCTCATCTGCGCATAGGTTCATGATGAGTTCTGCGCCTGAGTTGCTGGTCAACAGGATCGTCGTATTGCGAAAATCAATGAAGCGCCCATCACCGTCTTCCATGTAGCCCTTGTCGAAAACCTGGAAGAACATTTCGTGGACGTCGTGATGTGCCTTCTCGATCTCGTCGAGCAGCACGACCGAGTAGGGACGCCTGCGCACCGCCTCCGTGAGCACACCGCCTTCTCCGTAGCCGACATAGCCCGGCGGTGCTCCCTTGAGCCCGGAGACGGTGTGCGCCTCCTGATACTCGCTCATGTTGATCACGATGAGATTCTGTTCACCGCCGTAGAGTGCTTCGGAGAGCACCAGCGCGGTTTCAGTCTTGCCCACACCTGATGGGCCGGCAAGCAGGAAGACACCCAACGGCTTCCTGGGGTCAGCCAGTCCTGCCCGCGCAGTCTGCACACGTTCGCAGATCTGGAGCAGGGCGCCTGTCTGGCCGATGACCCGCGTTGCGAGCGTGGACGGTAACGCGCGCACCGCAGCGATCTCGTCCTTGACCATGCGGCCGGCGGGAATGCCCGTCCAGTCCGAAACAATCTGTGCGACGATCGCCTCGCTGACCTCCGGGAAGACCATTGGATTTTCCCCCTGCAGCTCACGCAGCGTCTGCTCGAACGCGCGAAGGTTCTCGCGGCCTTCGGCACGCGCCTGTTCACCGTGGCGCGCAAGGACTTCCTCCCGTGCTGCGAGCAAGGCCTGCGCTGCAGAGACCTGCTTCTGCCAGTTGGCTTCAACGGCCTGCTCTTCGGTCACGAGAACATCAATACGAGCCTGCGTCTCACGCACAGCAAGACTCACGTCGAGACCAATTCGTGCCTCCCGCGTAAGCAGTTCAAGTTCGACGCGCGCGGCTGCAGAACGCTGCCGCACATCCTGCAACTCGCCAGGTGCCGTGTGCTGCGAGAGCGCCACGCGAGCGCAGGCGGTATCGAGCAGGCTGATCGCCTTGTCGGGCAGTTGACGCGACGGGATATAGCGGTGGGATAGCGTGACAGCCGCCCGGATTGCCTCGTCGCGCAGGGTCACGCTGTGGTGCGCGGCAAAGATGCCTGCGAGCCCGCGTACCATGTCGATGGCCTTCGCCTCTTCGGGTTCGGCAACCTGCAGAACCTGGAAGCGTCGGGTGAGCGCGGGATCCTTCTCGATGTGCCGCTTGTATTCCGACCAGGTGGTTGCACCGATGGTGCGTATCGTGCCCCGGGCAAGTGCCGGTTTGAGCAGGTTGGCGGCGTCTCCCGTTCCAGCCTGACCACCCGCACCCACGAGCGTGTGGATTTCATCGACGAAGAGGACGATCGGCACCGGCGATCTGGCGGCGGACTCCAGCACATCCTTCAGGCGCTTTTCAAACTCACCCTTCATACTCGCACCGGCAAGCAGCGCCCCAACATCGAGCGCCATGAGACGCACACGTGCCAGTTGCGGCGGTACCTTTCCCTTTGCAATGTCCAGCGCAAGTCCTTCGACCACCGCGGTCTTGCCTACTCCAGCTTCGCCAGTGAGCAGGGGGTTGTTCTGCCGACGCCGCAGGAGGATGTCGGTCATCGTACGGATTTCGTACTCGCGACCGACCACGGGATCGATTTCGCCGGCGCGCGCACGCGCCGTGAGATCCTGGCAATACTGTTCGAATGAGCCGTTGCCCGATGTACTGGCAACGGATTGCGACGCTTCCCCGGGTGTAGCTGAGGAGAAGTCGCTGTTGTCGTACGGGAGCTCCGCCGCCTCGGGCGACCCGTCGATCCACAAAGGCAGTTTGCTCGCGAGATCTTCGGAAGAGATCTGGCCGAACGCAGGCGAGACACCGAGGAGCACTCGCCGCAGTTCGGGCGAGTCGAGCAACGCCGCGATCAGCCACGCGCTCCGAATGCGCCGCTCGCCATACCGGAGCGAGCTGATCACCCACGCGCGTTCGATGGCCTGTTCGATGTCGTAGGAGAAGTCACACATCGATGTGGCGCCAGCGGGGAGTGCAGCGAGCGCGCGCACGATATCCTGTTCAATGACGTCGCGCTTGATTCCGGCATGGTGAAGAATGCGATGCAGGTCACTGTCGGGCAATTGCAGAAGCTGGTTCAACCAGTGCGCAATCTCGATATAACGATTCCCTCTGAGCTTGCAAAACGCACTCGCCGATTCGATGCTGCGATACAGCGTGACGCCAAGTTTGCCGAACAGTGCGCGGCGTGGAATTGCCATAGATTCAGCCTTTTATAGAACCGGTTCTTCAGGTCGGCCGTCACCGGGACTGCCTGCCTGTTAAATCACTCGCGTTCCATGCACGTGCGCTTAGGACTATTCTAGGAGTCCATATCGTTTATGCAGAATGACCCACTTCATGGAAAGCTTTGCGTCGATTATCAACATCAATACTCCGGCCCGTCAATTTCATTTCGATGCGTGCCATAATCAACGCACATCTTGTCCGAAAGCAGGTTATTCGCCGGAAATCGAATTAGAATCCGTGAATCTTGATTTGCACCAAGATGACTTCGATATATTTGAAATAGTAAAAAAGGGCTGATGATAGGTTTCGGCATGGTTATCCGATAACTCTAGCTGGTAATCCCTACGTGAGTGTCGGTGCATTTTCAGAATTGTCCTGGGTATATATCTTCTTCAGTGCCAGATTCCCGAATTTTTACTCTAATAGAACTACGAACCATGTCGTCTCGGAAAATCCACAAGGTGGACGTGATGACTGGAATTATGTATTAATGATCTGGAGTCCTGGAGATTGAATGCCAGTCGACTCAGACGTCGGGGGGCTCCCCGGCTACGGGACGTACGTGACCGGTGAATCAGCTATGTGGATAACCAGGTTCTTTCGCAGCAGGGTCTCGACAATCGAGCGCAACGATGAGCCCACCGGGCTATCGCAGCTTGCTCGCGGCGTTTCTGTCGTATCAGAACCTGCATCACGACGTTTCGATGCAGGTTCTGATGATCCAGCGAACGTGCGTGTCGATGTCGCATCGCGTGGCACAGAAGAAGACCCGATCCTTGATCTCCTTGGATCACATCTGGACGATCGCGGCCGGCAGTTCGATCCCGCATTTGGGCAGAGTGCCTCGCCCGCAGCAGCGTCAATTGATGGCAATGGTCTGCTGGGAACGCTGTACGCAAGCTATTGCAAGGCGCTCGACACGCCCCAGTCACTGATGAGCGGAACATGGGTGCCGTCCAGTCTCGGTACTCCTGTCAGTGAGCCAATCCATGATCATCCTGAGACCTGGGACACTGGAGCTGGTGGTGCAATCAGCGGCCTCTTTTCGGACATCGAACGCATGGAACAGGCCTTCGGTGGTCTCGGAAGCGATAGGGCGCCGGATCCGGGCGAATCTGTTCCTGAGATATTGCGGCTTTTCGCACCACCGGAATACCGAGCAAAGCCGGCCGGTGAACCGACGCGCCCACCGGCACTCACGCAACGCGAACACCACACGCTGGCCATCGACAGTCCGCTCAATGAGCCAGGTGGCGCCTTGAAGAAAACCGATAACCATTCATGACTCATCCAGCAGAATCCAGTCTGTCGTCGCAGGGCAGTGGGCGGCGCACCACAGCGGAGCATATCGCGGCGATCGAGGCGCAGGTCCGTCAGCACCCTGGCGAAGCATCCCATCGATGGGCACTCTTTCAGTGGCTGTGTGTTGCCCGCGACTGGGAGCGCGCCATGCGGCAACTGCAGGTCTTCGGTCAACTCGACAAGGACAGCCTTCCCCAGGTGCTGGCCTGCCGTGACCTGGTGAGGGCCGAACGGTGGCGCGAGGAAGTCATGCTGGGACGCAGGGCACCCGGCTATGTACTTGACGCGATGCCGGCCTGGGTACAGGGGATGGTCCAGGCGCTGGAATTGACAGCACGCGGTGAATTCGCGGCCGCCGATGACGTCCGTGGGCGCTCGCTCGACGTTACACCTTTCACATCGGGACATGCAGGGGACACAGCCTTTGACTGGATCGCCGACAGTGATTCGCGTCTGGGACCAGTCTGCGAAATCATGACAGCGGGTTCGTACCGATGGTTGCCGTTCGACGACGTTGCGTCATGGCAGCTCGCGGCACCGGCGAAGCTCATGGACCTGTTGTGGGTGTCATGTTCGGTCACGCTCCATGACGGAACGCTCGTGCGAGGCTTCATGCCTTCACGCTATCCAATACCGGCAGCTGCGCACGCGGGGAGCAACGCAGCAGCGGATCGCGACGCACTGGATCTTGGGCACCAGACACTGTGGCATGAATGCGGGCGCACTGGCGTGATCGGAGATGGCCGGAAAACCTGGGTCACCAGCATGGGGGACGTTGGCCTGTTCGACTGGCCTGCCTGCACCTTCGCGCGCAAGGGCGACTCGCTGCATGCTCCCGTCAGTGAAACGCGTGGAGCCTCCTCACAATGACACGACGCAAGCACGAGGTGCCGCAGTCAGTCAGGGCGCCACGTCGGCAGGACACTCTTCTCATGCCCACGCTGCTCGACCGGCTGGCCGATCCTGCACCGCACCGGCTGCACGAAGCGCCAGGTGAATACGCCGTCTCACGCACCCAGATGCGCGACATCGTCCAGCGCGACCTCGCCTACCTGCTCAATACGACAAACCTTGGCGACGAGATTGATGCCGGCCTGCACCCTGAGGCCGCCGCCTCGACGATCAACTACGGCGTGCCGCCGCTGGCTGGGGCCTATGTCGCGACACGCAGCTGGCCGGATCTCGAGAGTGCCGTGCGCCAGGCGATCCTCAATTTCGAGCCCAGGCTGATTCCGGACGAACTGGTGATCGTTCCGCTCGAAGGCGAGGGGGCGGGCCACTACGGAAACCTGACGTTCCAGATACGCGGCATGATCCGTATGGATCCTTATCCGCTGGAATTCATGGTGCAGAGCACACTCGATCTGCAGACGAGCCAGCTTCACGCCACACCCAGACGGCCGGCCTGAAGCACGGCCTGATTCCTTGCCGGTGGTTTTTACCCCTATAACAAGAGACCCCTGAATGGATCCACGGTTGCTGGATTATTACACCGCAGAACTCATCCGCCTTCGCGAGGTTGCCGCAGGGTTTGCGCAGCAGCACCCGAAGATCGCCGGGCGCCTGGGCGAGAAGATACCGGAAACCGCGGACCCGTATGTCGAGTTTCTGGTCGAAGCGTTTTGCCTGATGGCAGCGCGTACACACGTCAAGCTTGACGCGGAATTTCCGAGGTTTGCCGCGCGGTTGCTTGACGTGATCTCGCCGGGTTACCTCGCCCCTACGCCTTCCATCTCGGTGGCACGGATCTATCCGCACCACACGCACGGGCTTTCCCCGCAAGGGTATCACGTCCCCCGTGGCGCCACATTCAGATCGCGCGTCGCGCGCGGCGAGAAGACGCCATGCCAGTTCCGCAGTGCCCAGGACGTCGTCCTGTATCCGCTGGAAATCAGCGACGTCAGGCTCACCGGAATTCCCGCGGATGTCGCCGGCCTTGCGCACTACGTTCCGTCGCAGCGTCAGGTGCGCGGTGCCATGCGCCTGAGGCTGCGCACCACAAATGGTGCACGCATTGCCGACCTTCAGGGTCTGGATCGTCTGCCGGTTTACCTGTGCGGCGACGAGCATGTCGCGTCCCATCTGTTTGAGTTATTGCATGCGTCCAGTATCGCTTCCCTGGTTGGCGAACCCGGCAAATTCGGTATCAAAGGCAATGCGTCTGCTGTCGCAGCCGGGCCGCTCGCGCATGAGGGGCTCGGAACCGCACAGGGCCTGCTGCCACTAACCTCGTCAAAGTTTCACGGTCATAACCTGCTGCGCGAGTACTTCGCGTGTCCGTCTCGCTTCTACTTTTTCACACTGACAGGTCTGGCTGAAGGATTCAGGCGCGTGGAGGGCCCGGAGGTCGAGATCATCGTGCTGCTCGACCAGCTCACCACGAAGCATGCCAGCATGGTGGACGCATCGCGCCTGGCGCTTTTCTGCACGCCAGTCATCAACCTGTTCAGTCGGCGCACCGACAAGTTTGAGATCTCAGCGGGCAGCACCGATACCCTGCTGTCTGCCTCCAGACTCGATCCTCTAGACTACGAAGTGTTTTCCGTCGGTAAGGTCATCGCACAGCAAACGCCGACGTCGCTGGGAACCGAATTCCGACCGCTGTTCGAGACCGTGAACAGCGACGGCGCAAACTGCGGACGCTACTTCACGATACGGCGTGAACCGCGCCGGCCATCGGACGCTGCCCGGCATAACGGCACGCGCACATCGTACATCGGCACCGAGACGTTCGTCTCCCTCGTCGACCAGAACGACGCACCCTGGAACGGTTCCCTGCGCTATCTGATGGCCGATGCCTGGGTGACCAACCGCGACCTGCCCATGCTGGTGCCCCGCGATGGGCTCGACGATCTCGATCTGGCGGATGAAGGCGCAGGCGATGCTATCCGGTCCGTGGGACTGGTGCGTCCTCCGAGCATACCGCGGCCGCCGTGCTCAGGTCGCGACGTGCCGTGGCGGCTCATCCGGCATCTGAACTTCAACCAGGTGCCGCTTGCTGGCGTGGATCACCGTGCAGGCGGCAGGAACCTGCGCGACCTGTTGCGGTTGTTCCTCGCGCCCAACGATGCACAGGGACTGCGTCAGGTCGAAGGCCTCATCGGTATGGAAACCCGCATGGTCGAACGTATGCTGCCGGGCAACGGGCCCATGATGTTCGGTCGCAGCCTCACATCTGTCCTGACAGTGGATGAAGCGGGCTTCTCCGGCACAAGTCCCTGGCTGCTCGGGCTCATTCTCGAGCACTTCCTCGCTCATCACGCATCGACCAGTGCGTCTTCTCAGACCGAACTGCATTCCATGCAGCGCGGTCTGATCGCCCGCTGGCCAGCACGCGTCGTGTCGTCGGGCAACGTCTGATCGATCAAATTTCTGGAAATCAGGTAATCATGAGTCGAGAGAAACAGAAACACGCGCAAGCACGTCAACAGTCGCCTCTTACGCACGACTGGATGTCGCCGGTGAAGGAAGATTTGCCGTGCGGGGTCGACCTCGAGTATGACCCGGAATTCGTCGTACTGGGCGCTGCGGTGGCGGCGCGATCGGAAGCGCAGTATGGCGATTTTGTTGGCGTGCCGGATCCGGTGAACTGGACGGACGTCGAGCGCGATTGCAGACGCCTGATGATGCGAAGCAAGGATATCCGGCTGGCTGTCCTGTACACGCGCTGCTGCACGCGCACGAGGGCTGCAGCCGGACTGGCCGAAGGTTTGGCACTTCTTTCCGCGTGGCTCGCGGCCTGGCCGGAGACAATTCACCCGCAACTAGATGTCGACGAGGACCGCGATGCGGCGCTCGAGATTCGCATGAATGCCATGCAGTCGCTGACCGACACGGACGGCCTTCTGTCCGATCTGCGGGAGATTGCACTCACGCGCTCGACCGCAACGCGGTTGCAGGTAAGAGATGTGGAACGCTCGTTTGCATGGCCACGAATGGCCGATGCGCTTGCACCCGAATCGGTCTCACGGCAACTTGGGGAATTGCGTGCCCAGCAACCATCCTTGCTTGCAGGCTTTGATGATGCGCTCAGAAGCCTGGAGGCCATCGAAGCGTGGTGCCACGAACATCTCGGCGCATTCCTGCCGGATCTTTCAGCGCTGAAACGGCTGCTCGCACCGCTCGTGAGAACGCACGGCGAACTCACCCCTGAGCCGGCGCTCGTAATGGAGGAAAGCGCGATGGAAGAGGTTGCCGCACTGTCCGATGAAATCGATGCTGAAGTGCAACCGATCGCACAGGTTTCGGACGTGGTGCCCGTTGTAACACGACCGGCCAGCGCTGTTGTGGATCGTCACACCGCGCTCGGCATGATCCGTCAGGCGCGCACGTGGTTCGAGCAGAACGAACCGAGCAGTCCGATTCCCGTCTTGCTTCACCGTGCGGAACAGTTCGTCGGCAAGCCGTACGCAGAGGTGATCAACGCCATTCCAGCTGATCTGCTTTCGCAATGGCTGAGTGAATCGTAACCGGTGTTGCCTGAATCATGAACCACGCAGAATCTTCACAGGCAGTCGCCAGCGAGCTTTTGCGCTCCCGCAGTCCATACGCACGTCAGCACACCGCGCAGACACAGCGGCGTCGATCGGACGACTTGATGCGTCCTGATTAATTCGATCTACTGATGACATGAATCGCTATCCGGTTCCCATTTTTCGGAATAGTCCTGTAGTGCCTGCGCCCCCTGTCCGTTCAGGATGACGCTGAGGCAGTTCGAGCTGGCATCAAAAGACCTTTTCATGGAGCCATCGCAGATGAGAGTTGCAGTAACGGGACGTGAGGCAGCCCGTCCTGGCGATACGACCGACCACGGCGGCGAAGTCATTGACGCTGCTCCCAACCTGACGCACAAGGGCATCCGCGTCGCGCTCGACGGCCATGGCGTCAAATTCCCGAAGTGCGGCGGCGTCCCCACTATCGCGAAGGGAGCGCGCACCCATGGTGGGGTGCGCGTTGCGTTTATCGGAGACAAAACGGCGTGCGGAGCTACGCTCGTGACGGCATGAGGGTGGCATGAACAACGAAAACCTTGGCAGCTATCGCAAACCCGAACATACGCTGATGATTGGCGGTGCCAATCTGCCAACGTGGACCCTCGTGCGCTACAACGCCATCGGGCAGCGTGAGCGGGTGGAACGGCCGCTTCTCGTTCCCGTCAGCGTGGAGGGTGTGGAGGGCGTCGGCATGCTGTTCCGCTACGAGGTGCTGTGTCGAACGAGTGTCGAGTCACTGGAGTTGGGCGCAAGCATGCCCGCGTTCGACCACAACGCCCTCGTCGGAAAGGACGTGACGCTATACATCGACATACCGGGGAAGGGGGAATTTGTCCCGGGCATGCCAGGCGACACGGGCCGTGGCAACCGCGGCTTCCATGTACGCGAGATTAACGGCCACGTCACGCAGGCGGAATTCCTGCGTGAGGATGCCCGCTCCCGGGTCTATCGCTTCGTGATTGAACCACCGTTCGCGCAGGCGAGACTCGGTCAGGACTACAGATTCTTCAAGGAATGCACTGTCCTTGATGTGCTCGAAGAGCTAATGGGGCGCTACACGTCGTATGAGTTGCGCATCGACGGTCCGCTCATCCTCAAGCACTATCCCACGCGCGACCTGATTCGCCAGCACTTCGAGTCGGACTTCGCCTTTTTTTCCCGCCTGTGCGAACACTACGGCATCTTCTACTGGTTTGAGCACCGCAAGGGTGGGTGCGTGATGATCCTCGCAGATTCGCTGGGTGCGTTCCATCCGCACGGCGAAGCCTACGATTCCATCAGCTATGCTCCGGACAACCGGTTCGACGAAGAACACATCGACCGTCTGGATGTTGCCAGCCGCGTGACGGAAGGCAAGGTGACGGCTGTGGATCATGATCCACAGCGCCCACGACTCGGCAAAAACGTCGAACCGCTTCGGGAGGAGGAGGAAGATCCCCGCGATACGACCGGTGCGGATCAGGAGTTCTTCGCGTACGCAAACGTCAGCCAGCCGCTGCAGGGCGCAACAGGCCTGAGTGCCACGCCGAACGATGTGGAGGCGGAAACCCATTTCGCCGCTCTCGTGCGCATGCAGGCGCTGCGCTGCGTCGGGCTGCGAGGGAACGGCCACGGCAACATGCGCGGGATGCTGCCGGGATTCACATTCCACCTGACCGGCTATCCACTTGATGAAGTGAATACCGAGTATCTGGTGCTGTGCACGAAACTCACCCTCGTCGAGGTCGGCCAGGTAAGTGGAACGGCGCAGGAATTCCGTTGTGAAACGGAATTCGAGATCCAGCCAGCGAACGAATACTACCGCATGCCTCTGGAAACACCCCTCCCGATGGTGGTTACCGAGCGCGCCATCGTGACCGGACCGGACGGCCACATCATCTGGACCGACGCGCAGGGGCGTATCCGCCTGCAGCCAGTGCCTGACCGTAAGGGGAACTTCGACGAAGACTCGTTCATCTGGGTTACCCCCTTGCAGCAATGGCAGAACGGGCAGTTGGGCACGTTCGCTGTCCCGCGTATTGGCTCCGAGGTTGTACTGGGATACATCAACGGGAACCCCGACATGCCCGTGATGTTGGGGAGCCTCGTCAATGCGCACAACCTGCCTGGCTGGGAGTTACCTCATAACCAGTGGCTATCCGGCATGCGCAGCCGCATGGACGGAAGTCTGGCATCGAACCATCTTGCACTCGACGACACGAGGGACAAGCAGCAGGCGCAGCTCGCAAGCGACCATGGCAAGTCGAGCCTGAGCCTGGGCTACAACACGCGTATTGACGGCAACAAGGGACGGCAGGACGCGCGAGGCGAAGGTTTCGAACTGCGGACTGATCTCTGGGGTGTCGTGCGCGCCGCAATGGGCCTTCTTCTGACAAGCTTCACGCGAGGTAAGGCAGCGGGGAAGGTAAAGGAAATCGCAGAAATGCTCGCGCGGCTGACTGCGGCGCGGGGTCTCCATCAAGACATGGCCCAGCTGGCGCTGCAACATGGGGCGCAGGATAGTACCAGCAACCAGAACGATGTCGCAAACGCGATCAAGAGCGCGAATAGCGCATTGCGTGGCAACGGTGGGGCCGACACCCACGACTTCCCCGAATTCGAGAATCCGGATATTGCGATTTCGAGCGCAGCCAATCTGCACGCCTCGGCAGAGCAGATGACGCATATCGTGAGCGGCACGCATACGGCGTTTTCCGCCGGCGGCGATATCAGCTTCTCGACAGGACGTTCGTACCATGCATCGGTGAGGGGATCGGTATCGCTATTTTCGTATCAGCTCGGGATGAAGTTCATCGCAGCGAAAGGGCCGTGGATCGCGCAGGCGCAGAGTGGTCCGATGTCGCTGGCTGCGCTCCAAGACGTGACAATCAGCAGTTCAAACGGGCGTGTCGTCACTACTGCGAGGGATGAAGTCTGGATTGGCGCGGGTGGCTCGTACATCCAGATCAATGGCAGTGGGATCATCAATGGATCTCCTGGGCCAATTCTCGAGAAGACACCTTCGTGGGATGCGCCTCCGGCATCCTCCATGAAAATGCCGCTCCCGGTGATGCCGGTCACACCGCTGGAGCAAAACCCTGCGGAGCTTTTTACGCAGCGATTTGATGTTAGTACGGTCGCGGAAAATTTCGGAGACGGGCAGAGTGTCGCCGACCAACCGTATCGCATTTTTCTTCCTGATGGAACGCTCAAGCAGCAGGGCATGCTAACGAATGGTCAAACGCTGACCGTCTCCACGGCAGAGGCCACAAAAGTCAGGTGCGAAATTGGAGCGGGCGATTGGCAGGTTGCAGAGGATTCGTACGACCATCACGAGCTCGCCAGCGATATCGAACAGGCCTGAGAACGGCCTAACACATTCATCCACTGACAGAACGAACAGATGGGTCAAAAAAATCATTCGAAGAAACCGACAAGCCCGAAAGTGCCACCGTCGCCATATGTGGAAGTCACCTTCGTATTCCGGGATACTCTGCAGAAACCGATCGAGGGATTATCCGTGCAGGTGAAGGCTGGTGCGGGTGCCCCGACAGCACCCGCATGGCAACTGGGGGCGAGTAGTGAGGATCCGTCAACCACTCCGGCATCCATGCCTGCGACCGGTGCTTCACAAGTCACCGGAGCAGTAGCGCCCCCCTCCGTCGACCATCCGGAATCGATGGTCGACAACAAAACGGATCCGGTATCGACGGACAAGGACGGTTACGCCGTAACAATCCGGAACGCTGCGCGCAATCAGCCGATCGATGTCCTGGTGAAAAACCAGCGTGGTGAGTACGTAGTGAAAGCGACTGTTACACCCAAAAAGGACATCAGCGCTTTCACGATCGTCAGTCCCGAGTATCACCTTGAAGCGACAACGAAGCTGACGCCAAAGGAAACCTTTGAGCAAAACCTCGATTTACCTGTGGTGAAGGAAAACGAGGTGATGACCATCGAACGTCTCGTTCAGGAGTTTGGGCCGTACATTGGATGGTCGCAGAAGATTACCGAACAAGGACGCGTAAAGAAGGACTTCCCAGTCACTAAGAGGGAAGTAAGCGAAGACGAAAAAACACATAAGAAAACGACAAAAAATACAATTGAACATCACATTAAAATAGTTGATACCGGAAAACCGACAACAGTTGTCGTTAATGCTCTTGGTTCCAGGTTGAATTACCCAAAACCGGCCAATTTCTCAGAAGAGCAGTATAAAACCATGGCAACCAAATTGAATGTTGAGGTCGCCGCCATCAAGGCGATTGTAATGCAGGAATCATCCGGGCGCCCCTTTCTGGAGAACGGGCTTCCGCCAATACGCTACGAACGGCATATATTCTACAATCTAGCTCAGAAGAAGCTGACTGCAAATGCTGAGCACGTGGGATCTAAAAAACAAAAAGGTCAAAACAATAAGAAACACGTCACGCCGGTTCAGCCATATCCTGGTTATCCAGATCTATGTTTCCCAAAAAGCGGAGGCTACGGACCTGAGGGATTACACCAGTACGAAAAGGTAGTTCGAGCTGCTGAGTTGGATTTGGATCTTGCATTGCAGGCCTGTTCATGGGGTGGATTTCAAATAATGGGCTATTCCTACGCATCCTGCGGATGTTCGGATATTTATGAATTCGCTAATAAATTCATATCTGGAACAGACGGACAAGTGAACATCTTCATCCTTTTTATGCAAAATGAAAAACCGGATGGGATTGCTGCTCTGCGAACTCACAACTGGGAGGGTGTAGCCAGTGCCTACAATGGCGGCGGTTGGAAAACAACGAATCCTGATTATGCAAAAAATCTTGGTGACTATTATGCCAAATTTAAATAAATATCTAGCAATTATTTTTCTCGTATTATATAAAATGGCATTTGCGGGAGATGTGATTATATTCGATAAACCTAGTTTAGTTGCGTATTCCGATAACTTCAAAATATCAGGGTTATACTCGGCATCCGATGGGAAAAGGTCATGTGTATTCCTATTTTTCGCCACCAAATCAGATGTTAATATTGTCGATGACGAGAAATTTTCATCGACTAGAATTTATACATTCCTTCCGGGGGGCAATGGCTCCTTTAAATTTTCAGATCGAAATGGAGATTATGATATTGACGGAATCCTCTTCAGAAGAAGTGACGAGTGGATCATTAAAACACTAAAAACGCAAGCCGGATGTGGTAACGCAGAAGGTGATTTTGCGTTCAATCCCGATGACATTCGCTCTACGAGTTTTTATATTAAAAGTAAAGTTCAAGCCTTTGGAATTCGAATGGTCAAAGCGAAGACTTTCTTTTACGATCGGCGTGCTGGAAAATACATTTCAAGAAAGGGGTATCTATCCACTAGGGACGGAGTAGTTGTATTGCGAACTCATGATGCATATTCATATGTGCGTTACTCCGATCCAGGGCCAAATGCAAATGGCCGCGTAACAACCGGTTGGATTCGCTCTGCTGACCTTGAGAATCCCTATCCACCAATTTCCGAGAAACCTATGCAATGAGCGATCTCACCCGAATTGACGATACCGTCGACAACAGATGAAAGATCTTGGAATTGGATGAAAACGAGAAACTCTCACTATGATGGAATTTTATGACAAATCCAAATAACGTCATTTTTTCCATTCCTTTTCTCATTTTTACGAATACAGCACTCGCCGGCGAGGCAATAATATTCGATCACTCAGAATTGATTGCGTATCAACAGGAAGGTGCATTGGCAGGATACTATAATGCACGCGATAATCGTCGATCGTGCACGTTTGCCTTTTTCAATATTGGCGATGATACTATAAGTAGTCGTGATTCGCCATATTAAAAAATAAATTTAACTACGTTCTTGCCGGGTTATCCTGATTTTAAATTTGATGAGAGAGATAAATCTTACGACATTAAAGGAGAGCTATACAAGAGAGACGAGACATGGATTATTCGAACAAATCAGGCGCAAGCCGGATGTGAGAACGCTTTGGGTTTTTTTGTTTCATTTCCATCTGACAAGGTTGGCGGTGAGATTTTTTCCATAATTGAAAAATTCCCGCGATCGGAATTCGCCTTGTAGATAAAAAATCATACTTCCATGATCTACGTGCTGGAAGATTCATTTCAAGAAAGGGACATGTTTCAAATTTGGACGGGGTAATTGTTCTGCAGATTCATGGGGCATATTCATATGTCCGTTACTCCGACTCTGGACCAAATGCAAATGTCCGTGTAACAAGCGGTTGGATTCGCTCTACCGATCTAAAGAATCCCTTTCCACCTATTAACAAGAAGCCCATTCAATGATCGATCTTATCCGTCTCGGCGATACCACCGATCATGGTGGTGAAGTTGTTACCGCCTCTGAAACGATGCGATACAAGGGCGTACGTGTTGCACGCAAGGGTGACGAACTGAAATGCCCACAACATCCCGACGTGAACCCCAATCGTATCGAAGAAGGGGATCCGAGGATCTCCGACAAAGGCGTCCCTATCGCGCGTGCGGGACATCATGGCACGTGCGGTTGCAAATTGATTTCCAGTATCACGTAGCAATCAAAGCATGCAGACGCCTCGAAATACTTCAAGGTTAGCTCACCGCGGCGCTGAGCCTTAGCTTAAAGCGCATAGCGATGCTTCTGCGGATAGCTTCCAGAGAGGTGATGATGTGCAGGATCCAGGAAACGCATGACACAGAGACGTGGGTGAGCGGAAAAATCACCCGATGTGACTTTCGCAACCGTCACCAGCTTCTGTCGCGGACATGGCGGTATGTCGAACTCGCTATTCGTGATTTCATCCGCGTCCATCGAGCGCTACCGGTAGCGCTGGTGCTGCATCCGGATCAGGTCGAGGAGCTGTTACTCCACGATTGACGCGGGAGCGTGGTATTGGGAAGCGACGCCGATTCGCGGGTTACCACATCTCCGTAGCACCATGAATCGCCACGCCGATTCTGGCATAGCTATCTCAAATATACAGGTTGTAACGACACAGATCAATGGCGGCCAGAATGGTCTGGAGAATCGGACATATCACACACAACGCCTATATAAGCTACTCGGAGATCGCTAATGAGTTTTCTTCGAGAACTAACTCTTTCTCTCATTTGCATTTGTCAATTTATTGGCTCGGTTTGGGCATCCTGTCAAACTGATGTTAAAGTATTTTCGGATGAACATTTGCTATTCTCATATTCAACGCATCGATACGTTACTGTCAGCAGCGCCTTGACTGAACAAAAGGGGGTTTACGAATATTTTCTCAAATTAAAAAATGAAGATGCAGTGGATTCAATTGTGATATGCATGGGTAATATAAAAAAATGTAGCTCAAATACTGATTCGATTCAGCCATATTGGTATAGTGATGATGGGGCACTAATGCTATTTAGTGCGACAACCACGGTTAAAAGCAGGCGAATTGCTTCCGGTGAGATGCTCTACGAAGCCTATCCAGCGTGTCCAGCAACAGACCGAGAGGGTTCATCGGCATACGCCGGTGATTGCTACATGGCAGTTAAAGCAGAGAGAAGTAGAACGCTATCAATAACATACTGGATAGGCCCGGCTGCTCTTCATCGTTCAAAAGTAGACGCCGCAAAGGAGGCGATGAAAATTCTGAACTCCATCAGAATAAAATGAAGAGACGAAAGTCCATTGAACGAATATAATGAAGCAGCATTCGTGCTATGCGATGATCGCTGATGTGGTTGATGTCCGCCAAATCTATTCTGCGCATCGAATAAAAATGAAGAAGCCAAGTAATTTAGAGATGGTAGCCGTGCCTTTCAATATGGTCTTCCGTAAGCATATGCCTGATTTCATCCGACTCGGTGACACCACTGATCATGGCGGTGAAGTTGTCACCGCCTCAAAACACTTGAGCTACGACGACATCGCGCTAGCGCGCAAGGGCGATCAACTGAAGTGTCCGCAGCATCCCGAAGTGCATCCAAACATTATCGAAGAAGGTGATCAGGGCATCACCGATGAAGATGGCGCGCCGGTAGCTAGACATGGACATCACGGCACTTGTGGATGCAGATTGATAACCAGTATCAAGCAACACCCTGGACTTGCAGACGCCTCGAAATACTCCTAAAAATGCGCGGCGCTGCAGCGATCGTTAGTCACTCTCAAACGAATGACAAGGCGGAATTTCTGCGTGAGGATGCCCGCTCCCGGGTCTATCGCTTCGTGATTGAACCACCGTTCGCGCAGGCGAGACTCGGTCAGGACTACAGATTCTTCAAGGAATGCACCGTCCTTGATGTGCTCGAAGAGCTGATGGGGCGCTACACGTCTTTCGAGTTGCGCATCGACGGTCTTCGCGTACGCAAACGTCAGCCAGCCGCTGCAGGGCGCAACAGGCCTGAGTGCCACGCCGAACGATGTGGAGGCGGAAACCCATTTCGCCGCTCTCGTGCGCATGCAGTCGCTGCGCTGCGTCGGGCTGCGAGGGAAAGGCCACGGCAACATGCGCGGGATGCTGCCGGGATTCACATTCCACCTGACCGGCTATCCGCTTGATGAAGTGAATGCCGAGTATCTGGTGCTGTGCACGAAACTCACCCTCGTCGAGGTCGGCCAGGTAAGTGGAACGGCGCAGGAATTCCGTTGTGAAACGGAATTCGAGATCCAGCCAGCGAACGAATACTACCGCATGCCTCTGGAAACACCCCTCCCGATGGTGGTTACCGAGCGCGCCATCGTGACCGGACCGGACGGCCACATCATCTGGACCGACGCGCAGGGGCGTATCCGCCTGCAGCCAGTGCCTGACCGTAAGGGGAACTTCGACGAAGACTCGTTCATCTGGGTTACCCCCTTGCAGCAATGGCAGAACGGGCAGTTGGGCACGTTCGCTGTCCCGCGTATTGGCTCCGAGGTTGTACTGGGATACATCAACGGGAACCCCGACATGCCCGTGATGTTGGGGAGCCTCGTCAATGCGCACAACCTGCCTGGCTGGGAGTTACCTCATAACCAGTGGCTATCCGGCATGCGCAGCCGCATGGACGGAAGTCTGGCATCGAACCATCTTGCACTCGACGACACGAGGGACAAGCAGCAGGCGCAGCTCGCAAGCGACCATGGCAAGTCGAGCCTGAGCCTGGGCTACAACACGCGTATTGACGGCAACAAGGGACGGCAGGACGCGCGAGGCGAAGGTTTCGAACTGCGGACTAAGATCATCGGGCGCGCGCCTGGGCCAGTAGGCGCCCAAGGGCGAAAAGACGCTGTCTACGGCGACCTCTGGTTCTTCGTCCCAAAGGGCACCAAGTTCTTCGCGAATGAGCCGCATCCGTATCGCGAAGACGGCAGCGCGCCAGCCATTGGCTCACTTCACCCACAGGCGCCGGTGGCGGCCGCTGGTACAAGTTGCGATATGGTGGTGCGGATGCACTACGAGAAGGACTGCACACTGACGACCTACCTCAAGAGTGCGGACGACTCATGGTCAGTCTCGGCTGCGATGGCACCGGAGAGCGAGGCCGAGTACAACCTGTACAAGCGTGCTACCGAACTGGCCGGTCGGTACGGCAGTTCAAGCCTGGGCAACATCACAGCAGGGATGGCGGTTCCATCACCGAGCGCAATCTTCGAGATGATCCGGTTTGGGCGCTGCATTCAAGACCAGCTCCCACAGGGCGCTAGTTTTAACCACTGGCGCAAGGTGAAGACACCCGATGGAGACGGATGGATCAACCTGTCGCGGGCCAATGTCCGTGCTTATAGCGATGCTGACTTCCCCGAATGGGCTGGCTGGAGCTTCATTAGCGATGACCCGACACCAGACAGCCTGTGCGATTCGCCAACGGTAAAAAGCTGGCTTGACCTGAACCACACTGGGCATGTTCGCCACGCGGACGCAGTGGGCGCACTCGCCAACGCCACTGTACGTGAGCGCGTAGCACGTGCCGTGTGCAAATTTCCTTCCGAGTGGTGCAAGGCAGGTCTGGAAGCGCGCTATAACTGGCTGAAGAGTCCACATGATGCGCTCAACAATCCGCTCTCCGAGACCGATTTCGTGACGCTAATGAATCACGCGAAAGATCTTGCGTTTTGGGATGAAATTACCGACCCGGACTTCCCCCCGGCAAACGAATGCTGGCATTTTCCGCCTACAGCATTCATTCGGTCCTTTAATTCCTGAATTTGGTTCAACGAGCGTGAATTTAAGCAACTTTTGCCTCGTGAAGTGCTACGTCAGCACGGGAGTGGATACTACTACGAGCCCGTACCGTCCGGAAATGCGAATGGGCCAGTTGCCGTAAACCATCGTGCCGGATTAAACAAGATGATGCGAAAATATCTCATCAATACAACCAAGAGAGTTGCAACGTTCTTTGGAAATGCTATTCAGGAAACCCAGTGGTTTGGAAAGTTACGCGAAAATGATAGTACGCGCTGGTATTATCCGTGGGATGGACGAGGATTCCTGCAGCTAACGCTTGCCACCAATTACATTAAATATTGGGATTTCCGAGGCCGTGCGTCTCAGATATCCGCGGATACGCGGAACAGGCTAAAAGCGGCTGAGGTGCACGCTAACCAAGACCACGCCCATGCCATTCAATATTTTGCCGATACAGTAAGCGGTGTAACGCCTGTCATGCTCGCTTGGAGAGAGAACCTTTGTCCAACCGCTTCGGCTGACGCAACATTTTCAGAAGAGAATAAGCTTTGCGCCGCCGATAGTGCGGGCTTTTACTGGGCAATGATGAGAATGGCACGGTATGCCGACACACCAATGGTGCTCGAGCGCCGAACGGTTATGGCGACTGCTCCTTCGACACCAAATCACGCAGCATCACAAAACCACCCTGTAATCAAAACTTACTACCATAGTAATAACTTTCGCGATGCATCTGCGTCCGTTAATTATCCCGTATCCGTAGGAAACCCGAGCATTTCATTCAACGGGGACGTAGATCGATGCATTCCATTCGCTCAGAGTCTTGCTGTTGTCGGACAGGTGTGGTTTCCGAGTGAAAATGGCCTTATTGATTTTCCTGAAGGCCGATAACCACGACGAGATTAAAATGAAAGCTATATCAGTATATATCTGTTCTTTAGTATTAGTATTTTCGAACTTTTGGATCAACAATGCCGCTTCTGCACAATTCGGGGAGACGCACACTTCAGGTGGAGATGCAGTTGAAGTTGATGATGGTGTCAGTATTCCGGTCGTGCCGTGTACCGTACGCTACGTGCAGGCGCACTCGGTTCATCATCCCGATCTCACGATGCCAATAACGTGTTATCTGATAACCAGCGATTCTCAGCGAGATGGCATATCAAAAGTATTTGGTGGAATATATGATCATACTAAAATGCGTTGGGTTCCTCATTATTTCGATGACGATGCAAGTCTTCTTGCGGCGGGAAGTGCGATCTATCAAATATCTAACGGAAAGATCAATGGTTTTGCAAGAACTGCCAATGAAGTAACCGGTGATTATTATAAAAGAGTTAAATTCTTTGATTTTTGTCTATTTTCATCAGATAAAGCAATTTGTGGACACAGCGAGATCATGAAAGTATCAGATCCGAAACCAAATGAGCTTTCACGTGCACTGAAGGCATTGAGGGGAGTTATCTATATCGGCCCAAAATTGCCTTCCTCAACAGATTGATCGCAATTCCGTGAAAAAGAAAGGATTTGTTAAAATAATAGGTAAATTATTGTGTTTCATATTTCTTCTTTCAGGCAACAGCTATGCCGGCAGTGGGTCAATAGATATCGGGCCACTCCCAAAAATCCAGAACTCTAGCCATCAATTTAGGCGCGCAGTTCTTGATATTCGCAATCGGGTTGGGTTGGACGCAAATGATTGCATTGAAAATGCACGTGGCATGGATTCAGTTGGAAGCTATGTCGCAAGGTTTGCGAAAACAGTTGAAACGGATAAATTGGCGATTCTGGAAGTGTCCGCGACGATGATGTGTGACGGCGTACATACCTCGACGTATCAATACGGAATTTCATTGGATAAAAAGACGGGGAAAAGATTCGATTTATCTACCGTTTATGATATCGCGATTCATCACGATGGAAAGATATTCCTACGTCCCGAACTTGTTCCGGAAGCAAAAGCAAGTTATCGCACGAAAAATTCAAGGAATTATTCTTGTTTGAATGTATCTGACATTCAACAGACATTGAAAAACTCTCCCTTGACATTCTCACAAACGGAGGTGGATCCATTGCAATTTACTATGATGTGGCAGATATCTATTCGTTCTGTTTTTCGACGCTGAATCTCAATCGCGACAGCATTCGGCAGTATAGGAATAGTGGCCGTGCCTTTCAATATGGTCTTCCGTAAGCATATGCCTGATTTCATCCGACTCGGCGACGCCACTGATCATGGCGGTGAAGTTGTCACCGCCTCAAAACACTTGAGCTACGGCGACATCGCGCTCGCGCGAAAGGGCGATCAGTTGAAGTGTCCGCAGCATCCCGAAGTGCATCCAAACATTATCGAAGAAGGTGATCAGGACATCACCGATGAAGATGGCGCGCCGGTAGCTAGACATGGACATCGCGGCACTTGTGGATGCAGATTGATAACGAGTATCAAGTAACGCCATGGACTTGCAAGCGCCTCGAAATACTCCTAAAAATGTGCGGCTCTGCAGCGATCGTTAGTCACTCTCAAACGCATGACAATGAGATAGCGACTTATTCTCCAGAGAGGTGAAGATGCGCAGGCTCCGGCAAACGCAGGTTAGGGATACGTGGGTGAGCGGAAAAATCACCCGATGTGACTTTCGCAACCGCCACCAGCTTCTGTCGCGGACATGGCGGTATGTCGAACTCGCTATTCGTGATTTCATCTGCGTCCATCGTGCGCTGCTTGCCGGTAGCGCTCGTGCTGCGTCCGGATCAGGTCGAGGAGCTGTTGCTGATCTTCGACTCGCTGGATGCCGAATTTCCGCTGTTTGAAGCTATTGCAATCCAGCCAGACATACGGTGTGTCAATCCGCACCTGCTTGACTCAGCCGGTACATCTCATGTGATGTACCCTGACATCCTGTCGTTCCAGGAATCCATCGTTCGAAAGAGCCAACACGAAGGAGGCAGCGCGCCGGGTTCGCGCTAGCCCAAACGTGCGGACAACTGCCATGTTGCCTGGATCAGCGGCGTGGCCATTGCCCGGACGTCGCGTTGTGTATCAAAGCACACGGCCATGGCCGCTAGCGGCTTGCCACGCCGGTTCAACACAGGCGCCGCGAGCGTGAACACGCCCGCAAGCGTTTCGGTTTGCGTGAGCGCATAGCTTCTGGATCGCCAGCGGACGCATGCTCATCATCGCCTTGCCAGCGGCCGTGCGGTGCAGGACGTTCGACAGGCCAACATATGCTCCGTAGCTAGGCGAGAAAGGCCACGGGACATGGGCGACCACGAGCGTATGGGTATCAGCGAGTGCGCTCAGGTTGACTGCCTGATGCAGTTCGTTTTTCAGGACGTCAGCAATCGAGTGGAAGTGCGGCACGATGGGCTGCTGGAAATAGGCCGCGGATGCCATCTGGAACAGCGTGGCGCCGACGCAATTCTTCTCAACAGCAAGATGTGGCTGCAAATCTCCACGAAAAACGCAGGCGGCCTGCGACCAACCGGATCAGATCTGCAGCCGCTCGAGCACCTCAAGGAACAGCAACACGGCAATGAGGATGCCGATCCATCGTAAAGTCAATCGCAGATTAAGCAGCGTCGGTCCCAGGGAGCTCACGGCATCGGCGACGAGCTTTGCCGCGACCGCTTCGTCGCCACTCGCTGCGGAGCCGCGCAATGAAGCCGTTGCAAAGTCGATCCGAAGGTTGGTGACAAAGCCAGTTGCGATACTCGGCCATTCGATCGTGTCGTCGCTGTCGCTGGGCCGGAGAAAGAGCCGAGGCTGGCGCGCGGGGTTCGCCGCCGGACTTTCTGCCGTGTAGATATGCCGCATTGTCAGCCCCAACTCCACCGCGCCAAGCTGGCCTTCCGAGATCGCTTGCGCAAGCACCTGCAGGCAGGCGGGAGGGATGTGGCAGGCGAGCCACCACTGCTCGGGTTCGCCGGTCTCGTCGTCGGCAGAATTGAAGCCTAGTCGGGCCGTGCCGAGCGCCACATCGGACAGCGAGTTACCGAGTTCGTCTTCTAGCGTGCGCAAACCAAGCCGGTCGGCCGTGCTGACGTCGCGGGCTTCGAAGGATACCTGGAGCGTGCGTGTCGCTTGCTCAGGAATGCCAATGATCGAGAGTTCCTGGCCGTCCAGGTGTGCCACACCGTGTAGCGATGTGGACAGTATCGGTTGCCGGTCTTCGTCCAGGGGCTCGACGAGTTGTTGCGCTACCTGAAGCTGCTCCAGCTTCAACCACATCGACATGGCCGGGTAATACGTCCGCTTCTCGTGATCTCGCCCGACAAATTCAAGGACGTGATCTTTCCGCTCAACGAGATTCAGCACGGCCTTCTTTTCCAGATAATCCATGACCCACCCCCGCCGCCAAGTACGCCAAGTCCCTCGCCGGTAAAGAAACCAGGAGGTGAGTGTCGCCCGTTTGACCTCGTGTTCGAGATGCGTCTGCGGTTTTCGCATTTTCGCGCCGGACGTGAATACGCGGGATTGTACCCATCCGGAAGTCACCGCTATATGCCACAGAACACATAAGAACGACGTTTCAATCCTCAGATTTATTCGACGAGCACAAGCCGGATCGCCCGCGTGGTCGCCGAAACCGAAACGAAACGTAATGAAGCCGTGATGTCATTGAAACATAAATGAAAGCAAAGGCGCACCCCCTTGGACCATTTCGCTGCCGGAATCTTGGCATGACACGTTGCTTGTGTTGGCCAGGACACACTCGGTTGTTCGTCAGGAGGGCAACCGCACAAGGCGCTGGGTTTGCCCTACTGCAAGTGTAGGGAGGTGACCCATCGCAGGTCCCGTTGCCCAAATCCAAAATCCTGATACGGGTCAGTGTGACGGTTGCATGGGCCCGCATTGGCAGTAGAACGCGCCGTACAGCGCGTAACGCGCTGGTTGACCCCAAGGACGGAGGTCATATGTTCAGCATCCGCATGTGTCGCAATAGCGTGGCAGCACTGCTGTTCACGATGTTTGCGATTCCCTCATTCTCCCAGTCGTTCATGGTTCAATGCCCGCCGACCACGCCGTCCCATCCGACGGCGCTGGCGGCCGGCGCCGGCGAGCCGCCGTACACGGGACCGTCCTTCACAGGCCAGACCTCGGCGTCGACCGGTGTCGTCAACGGTGCGATCAAGTGCCAGCAGATCTCGGGCGGCGACGGTTACGCGACGATGGCCAATGGCGTGCAGACTTATCTGTTCGCTTTCGGGCCGCTGTCCGGCCTCGCCGACATCAAGGCCGGCCTGCCGGGCACGGAGTTCGCCTCGGTGTTCAACACCGTCGGCGACCCCAGAACGGATCCGACCTATAACGGCGCGGTCGGTCTCACGCCCGATCCGGAATCCGTTCCGCCTGGTCAGCTCACCGGCCATGTCGACCCGCGGCCGATCATGGACATTGGCGTGATGAACGGCAACGAGCCCGCGCCGATGATGGCGATCGACGAGGACGACGAGTTCTTCCTCACGCTGACCAACGTCGGCATGATCATGCGCCCCGACCTGTTCGAGAGGCATACGGTCCACTTCCACGGCTATCCGAACGCCTCGTCGTTCTATGACGGTGTGCCGGACGCCTCGGTCGCGATCAATATCGGCGCGAGCTTCACGTACTACTACCTCGCGCCGGATGCGGGCACCTACTTCTGGCACTGCCACATCACGCCGCCGGAGCACCTGCAGATGGGCATGGTCGGGCAGATCTTCGTGCGGCCGCGCCAGAACCGCGTGCCGGCAGGCCAGTCGCTGTACCAGTCGCTGGTGTCGCAGCAACAGGATCTGCGTACGCGGTGCGGTACCGACATCCTGTGCTCGACGCCGCTGCCGGCGCAGAACGGCGTGCTGCATGCAAACAACCTGAGCGGCACGCCCACGCTTTACGCCTACAACGACGGCGACGGCTCAACCGCCTACGACGTCGAGTATCCGGTGCAGATTCATGGCTTCGATCCGAATTTCCACTTCGTCGGCATGACGTTCAATCCGGAACCGTTCACCGACATGAAAGACAAGTTCTTCATGTTGAATGGCCGCAGCTACCCCGACACCGTGAATCCGAGTGCGCTTTCCACGCCCGCGTCGGACGGCGTGCCGCGTTTCTCGCAACCGCTGCCGTCGCTGATCAATATTCCTGTTGGCGGCAAGGTGCTGCTGCGGATCTCCGATCTCGACGTCACCGAATATCAGACGCTCGCCTCGCTCGGCATTCCGATGCACGTGGTCGCCGTCAATGCGCGGCTGCTGCGCGACATGTCCGGCAACGACATGACCTACTACACGAACTCGATCACGCTCGGTGGCGGGGAGTCGCTCGATCTGATCCTCGACGCGAGCGACACGACGAAGTATCAGTCCGGGCAGGTCTTCTATCTGTACACGCCGAATCTGGACCATCTGGCGAACGACCAGGAAAACTTCGGAGGCCTGATGACCGAGGTGCACATCTGCAGGTCGGTGGACCCGAAAACGAAGGTCTGCACGCTATGAGACGCCTCTTGCAGTCGATGAAAACAGTTCACGGCTGACCCGCCATGGACTCGGCCAGAAAGTCCTGCACTTAGGAGAAGAGCCGTGGGACATATCACTTACCGCTTAGGAACCGCGACCCTCGCGCGCCTCGGACGGCTTGCACGGTTCGGCGTGGCGGCGCTCGCTGCGCTCTTCTACATGCCGGTGCATGCGGCCGCGCCCGGCATCACGGGCACGCATTTCGACCTGCGCGCCGAGGCGAACCGCATCACCCAGCCGGACGGCAATAGCGTCTATTCGTGGGGCTATGGCTGCAATACCGCGCCGGCCGGCTTTTCGCCGCCCAACATTGCCGGTGCGAACTGTCCCACCATGCAGATTCCCGGCCCGACGCTGATCGTCAACCAGGGCGACATCGTCACCGTGACGCTCACCAACAATCTGCCGGCGGCGGCGGGCAACACGTCGATTCTCTTTCCCGGCTTTGACGTATGCCTGGGCACCATCGATCCGACGACGAAGGTCTGCTCCGGCACGCCAACCGGCGTGCAGGGGCTGCTCACGCGCGAGGCGTCCCATACCGTCACGGTCACCTATAGCTTCGTTGCCGCCACACCCGGCACGCATGCCTAC
Source organism: Paraburkholderia sp. J7 (assembly GCF_905220155.1). Classification (NCBI taxonomy): domain Bacteria; kingdom Pseudomonadati; phylum Pseudomonadota; class Betaproteobacteria; order Burkholderiales; family Burkholderiaceae; genus Paraburkholderia; species Paraburkholderia sp. J7. The sequence continues at coordinate 209,528 of NZ_CAJMYZ010000016.1, forward strand.
TACAGCGGCACACAGGGCGATCTGCAGATCGAGATGGGCCTGTATGGCGCGGTCATCGTGCTGCCGACTTCGTCGCCCGGCACGCTCGCCGTACCGACTGGCTGCAACCCGATCCAGGGCGCGCGCAAGCTGCTCGACGGCCAGCCCGATTTCCGCAATGCCGCCGCGGCCTACAACCACAGCGCAGCGTGCTACGACCGCGAGTATCTCTTTCAGTTCTCCGAAGTGGATCCGCGCATTCATGCCCAGGCGGAGCAGCAGGCCAGCAACGCGTGCACGAATCCGACCGGCTGCATGACCGTGGAGACGGAACCCTATCACCCGGCGTACTTCATGGTGAACGGGCGCTCGATGCCGGACGACATGGACCCGAACTACGCGGCGCAGTATCCGAATCAGCCGTACAACGGCAATCCGCACATGCATCCGGGCGAGCTGGTTCTGCTGCGGATCATCGGCACGGGCCGCTGGCAGCATCCGTTCCACGAGCACGGCAATCACGTGCGCGTGCTCGCGCGCGACGGCAACATGCTGCTCTCGAAGACCGACGCGACGAAGGTCGCGGGCCCGCTGCTGTTCACGACCACCACGACGCCGGGCCTTGCGATGGACGGGATTTTCTACTGGACGGGCAGGGGCCTGAACTGGGACGTCTACGGGCACTATCCCGGCGACGGCAGCGTTTGCATTCCGGACGCGAACGGCTACTACACGCAGGATCCGACGGCGCCGAACTACTACGAGTGGTGCGCGGACCACAACAAGGCGCTTGAAGCGCATCCGTTCGGCAAGGTGGGCAGCGGCGGCCCGGTCACGTTGCCCGACTCGCACGTGCTGACCAACGGCTTCTGGTACGGCGGCAGTCCTTATCTGGGACCGGACGCGACCATACGCGCGACCGCGCCCACGGGCACGACGCCGCCAAGCGGCACGGTGGTGAATCCGCCGCAAACGGAAGCCGGTTTTGCCTTCATGTGGCACTCGCACAACGAGCGCGAGATCACCACGAACAACATCTTCCCTGGCGGAATGATGATGATGATGCTCGTTGATCCGCAAGCGTTCCTGATCGACGAATCGAATTAGAGGCGGGGAGAACGGCGATGAGATCCACCACACTCAAGGCAAACCTGTTAGGTATGCTTAAGGTATCGATTGCGGCTTGCCTGCTGCTGGGCGCAAGCGAGATGGCATTTGCCCAGGCGACCGTCAATCTGACTGCGAAAGCCACCACTGCCGTGATGCCTGACGGACAGAGCGTGCCGATGTGGGGCTACGCGTGCTCGACGGCGGCCGTTGCGCCCGCCGCGTGCGCGGCGGCGAACCCCGGGGCGGGTACGAACTGGTCCCCCGTGGTGATCACGGTGCCGCCCGGGCAACTCACGATCAATCTCACCAACAGCCTGCCGGGCTCCGTGCCGACGTCGCTCGTGATCGTCGGGCAACTGGGCGGTGGTCTGGGCACGACGGCGACGAGCATGCCGAGCCCGACGCATCCCACCCAGACCGCGACCACGTGGCCGACCGCTGCGCCCGCGCCCGGCGGTGCGTCGTTTACTCCGCCGACACAAGTGGCCCGCGTGCAGTCGTTCTCGACCGAAGTGGCGCACGGCAGCACCACGGCGCTCTCGTGGAACAACCTGAACCCCGGCACCTACCTGATCGAGTCGGGCACGCATCCGTCGATCCAGGGGCCGATGGGGCTGTATGGCGTGCTGGTGGTGAGAACGGCGGCAAACGGCACGACTCCGGCGCAAGCGTATCCGGGCGTCAGCTACGACACCGACGTGCCGCTCGTGCTGGGCGAAATCGATCCGGTGCAGAACACGGCGGTCGCCGCGGCGGTCGCGACCCCGGGCTTTAGCGAAACGATGGCCTGGTCCGCTCAGCCAGGCGGCTGTGGCGATTCGAAGTCGACCGCGTTTGGCACCTGCTATCCGCCCACGGTGAACTACGACCCGCGTTATTACCTCATCAACGGTGTCTCGTTCGACCGCACCAATCCGGGCGCTTCGACGTTCGCCGCGACGAGCGCCGCGACGACCGGGCCGATCATGCTTCGCTTTGTCAATGCGGGTCTGCGCATGCACGTGCCTGCCGTGGTGGGCGCGCAAACCGGCGCCTCACCGGTTTCCGGCTTCGCGTTGATCGCGGAGGACGGCAACCTGCTGCCCGGCAATCCGCGGGTCCAGTCGGAAGTGTTCATGTCTGCCGGCAAGACTTACGATGCGCTGGTGAACATGCCGGCGGCGAGCACATCCGCGTTGCCGGTGTTCGACCGCGAGCTGAGTCTGTCGACCAACAATGCGCGCGATGGCGGCATGCAGGGCTACATCAGCATCAACAACTCGAGTGCGGCTTCCGCTGCCGCCGTGGCGAACGCGACGGTCACCGGCTCCACCTATTTCTTCGTGCCCGGCAAGACGCTCACCGTGTCCGATCCGGCGAGAGGCGTGGCGGCGAAGGACGCCAATGTCTACGGCGTGCAGGTGAAGACTCCGCCAACTGGCGGCGCGCTCACGCTGAACCCCGACGGCACGTTCGTGTACACGCCGAATCCAGGCACGACGGCCGACAGCTTCCAGTATCAGGCGAACGGCAATCCGAACGCCGCCGCCACCGTGACGCTCACGGCGTGCACATCGGGCAACGGCTGTCTGTCCGGGCCGCCCACGGCCGGCAACGCCGCTTATACGAGCAACATCGCCTCGCGCCTGCAGATCGCCGAACCCGGCGTGCTCACGTACGCGAGCGATCCGAATGGACTGCAGCTCACCGCCACGCTCGTCGGCACGCCGACCGGCGGCTCCGTTACGCTGAATCCGGACGGCTCGTTCACGGCTAGCCCGGCAACGGCGCCAATGGGCAGCACGGCGTCCGCCAGCGTGACGTTCCGGTACCAGGCGGTGAATGCGCAGAACACGGCGAGCAACACGGCGACCGTGACCGTGACGTTCAAGGGCGGCAGCGGACTCGTCGTCAACGTGCTGGATGCGCCCAGCACGCAACCGGGCAAAACGCCGGTGAAGATCAGCGACTACCGCTGGATCATCGAGGAAGACAGAACGTTCCAGATCGATCCGGCCTGCCAGGTGAATTCGTCCACGCGTCCGGCGACTTGCCCGCCGCTGCCGGTGCCGAGTCTTGGCGCGAACTTCCATACGAGCTACATGCCTGTGGTGGCGGCGGGCTGTGTCGGCGTCGCCGCATGCGAAGCGGGCCAGACGGTCTACGATCCCGCGAGCCAGACCCATAAACCGGCCGTGTGCGATATCGGCAACGGCGTGTGCCGGACAACGGCGGCGCAGCAGGTGCCGGTGGATCCGTCTCAAGTGGCGCTCGATCCGAAGAAGCGCTATTACATCTCGATCTTGCCGGGCAACGCCTACAACTCGTTCACGAACGGCGGCGGTGCGCCGCAGCCGGTCGATCCGTCCAACCCCACAGGTGCGCAGCGGCAGTTCGATATCTCCAAAGACTGTCCGACCGTTGCGAACTTCGCGCCAGGCACTGGCAAGTGCGGCAACGGCATGGGCGGCGCGCCGATCTCGGCCGGCCAGACCTCGGTCAACGTGTTGCTGGAGGAAGCGCCATTCCCGACGGCGAAGGTTTCCGTGTTCGTGTTCGAGGACGACGCACCGCTGAACGGCGAAGTGGACGTGAGCGGCGGCACCGACACCTTCGGTTCGGCCCGCGAGCCGGGACTCGGCGGCTTCGAAATCAAGCTGTGGGACGACGCCGGCGGCAGCGGTAGCCCGACCGGTCAGATGACCTACGACATGTTCAACATGCCGCTGTCCAATTCGCTGGCAGGCACGATCGATCCGGTCACCCAGCTCAACGCGTGCCCGATTTCGACGAACCCGGACGGCCTTGTCGGCATGATCCCGACCTGCCCGAAGTACGAGTCGGACGGCAAGACGATATCGCCGCTCGTCGGTCAGGCCATCATCGCCAATCTGATGCCGGGCCGGTATGGCATTATCGCGACGCCCGCTGCCGACCGCATCTCACGAGGCGAGGAGTGGCTGCAAACGAACACGCTGGACGGACAGAAGGCGCACGACTCGTTCATCAAGGTCGGCGGCCCGGCGTACTTCCAGGAGTTCGGCCCGGCGGGCTTCCACGTCTCGATCGGCTTTGCGAACCCGAAGATCGTCAACGCTCGGCTGCCTTTGCTGTGCGCCACCTCGACCTGCAACAACGGGCTCAAGGGCCGCGTGACGAACCTGCACTACAGCCGTCCGCCTGACGAGCACCTGTACGGCAGCCAGTCGCGTAAGCCGTTGAGCTTCACGCAGTGCTACGTGAGCGTGGGCGATCCGGACGGCGAAGACTACGCGTTCACCAAGTGCAACGCGGACGGCACGTTCAGCTTCTCGGGCCTGCCGGCCGGCATTACCCGCATCACGGTGTTCGACCAGTGGAACGACCAGATCGTCGACGGGCTCGCCTCGGCCGTGACGCTCGGAGGCGGCGCGGTAACGGACGCCGGCGATCTCGCGGTGCTGCAGTGGCAGACGAATCTCTATACGCGCACGTTCCTCGACACGAACGGCAACGGCATAGGAGATCCGAGTAAGCCAGGGCTAGCGCTGCTGTCGACCAACATCCGCTTCCGCGACGGCAGCTATTCGGATTTCAACAACACGGACATGAACGGCTATGCGTCGTTCAACGAAGAGTTCCCGTTGTTCAACTGGTACGTCGTCGATACCGACCAGACCCGCTTCAAGCAGACTGGCGTGCACGTCGTCTATGACGCGGGCGGTCCGCCCGACGGCACGCCGGGCGGCGGCAAGTCGACCATCGCCGCGAACTACGCGAACACGCTGGAATCGATCCATCTGCCGACGAACCTGCGGGTGCCGGGCGCGGTGTACTGCAACGACGCGGACTGCAACGACCGCTCGGGCTCGAGTCCTTCGACTGGCCGTGTCGATCCGCCGTGGGTGACCACCATGGGCTGGCAGGGCTTCTCGGGCCAGAGCTCGTTCATCGAGTTCGGCAAGGCGCAGTTCGCGCCGAACGAGAATGGCGGCATCCACGGCGAAGTCATCTACGCTTCGACGCGCCCGTTCGACGATCCCACGTTGCTGATTCACACGAAGTGGACGCCCGACGTGCCGAACGTCACGGTGAATCTGTACCAGGAAGGCGTCGCGGCGGACGGCTCCACGAGCCTGAAACTCGTCGACTCGACGAAGACCGCGAGCTGGGACGACTGGGCCCAGGGTTTCCGTTCGGACGGCATTCCGAACATGAACTGCCCGGGCCAGAGCACGAGCGATCCATTCTTCTTCACGCTGCAGAACACGAAGATGTGGCTCGACCCGCAGCAGCGCGCGCTGCCGAATAATTCGCAGTTCAAGTGCTATGACGGCATGCACGTGTTCAACCAGGTGCAGCCGGCGCCGTACGATGGCATGTACCAGTTCCCGAGCGTGACGAGCCGCAACCCGCAAACCGGCTTGCCGACCGGCACGAACTGCACGATCTGCCAGGCGAATCCCACGAAGGACGGCACGCAGATGCTGCCCCCCGGCAAGTATGTGGTCGAGATCATCGTGCCGCCGGGCTACGAACTCGTGAAGGAGGAGGACAAGAACATCCTGATCGGCGATAACTACATCGCACCGGTCACGCAGCAGTTCGGCGGCATCGGCGACATTTTCATCCTGCCCGACCAGGCCGCGATGAACTCCACGTACAACCAGAACAACGCGCAGAACCCGACCACGAATCTCGGCTCCACGCCGCACGGCGAGGGCGATACCGGGTCGGTCGAACGCTTCTGGCCGTGTGTGGGTGAGCTGCGCATCGTTCCGGACTACATCAGCCTGTTCCCGGGCTCGCAGGAAGTCTCGCCGTTCGCGGGGGCTTCGAGGAATCTGTGCGACCGCAAGGAGGTGGAACTCACCGACCAGAGCTCGGTGCTGGCGAAGTTCTGGATCTTCAGCTCGACGCACGTTGCCGCGCACTACACGGGCTTCATGCTGGACGACTTCTCGTCGGAGTTCGATCCGTACTCGCCGCAGTTCGGCGAAAAGTTCGCAGTGCCGAACGTGCCGGTGTCGTTCAAGGACTTCGCGGGCAACGAAATCTCGCGCACCTATTCGGACCAGTGGGGCATCTTCAACGGGCTGACCTACTCGACATGGGAAGTCAATCCGCCGAACCCGACGGGCTACGCACCGACGATGATGGTCGCCTGCATGAACGACCCGTACATGCCCGATCCGGCGCACTCGGGCCAGACCATCAAGGACCCGCTCTACAACCCGGCATACAGCCAGTTCTGCTACGAGATTCCGTTCATGCCCGGACAAACGCAGTACATGGATACACCGGTGGTGCCCGTTGCGGCGTTCGCGGACGGGTATAACCAGGTCGACTGCGCCTATCCGGACGGCACGCCGGGCATTGCGAGCGTGACCGGCGACGCGATTGCCGGCAACACGTCCGCGGGCAGCAACGGCGGCGCGGGCCCGTGGGTCAGTTCACCCTTGAAGACGCTGACGATCACGTCGGTCGGCCAGCAGCAGGTGCCGAACCACGCCTACACCGGTCCGAGCGCAACCAAATCGCCGTTCAACCAGAAGTTCATCACGCGCAATTACGGCTTTGGAGCGCAGCGGGGTGCCGTGACGATCGGTGGCTTACCGGCTCTCGTGACATCGTGGAGCGACGCGAAGATCACGGTGGTCGTGCCGCCGCTGATCGGCGCCGGCGGGGCCTGCACGATCCAGCAGCGCGGGGTGGCAACGCCTACCCAGTGCGGCGAGCTCGTCGTGACCTCGGCCAGCGGCAAGCGCTCGATCGACGCGGTCACCGTGACGATCGGCGGCAAGGCGCCGACCTACGTGGGCGCCGAGAACACCGCGGGCAACGCGATCCAGGCCGCGATCGACCACGCTACCGCGGGCGACATGATCGTCGTCGGCCCGGGCACCTACAAGGAGATGCTGCTCATGTGGAAGCCGGTGCGGCTGCAGGGCGTGGGTGCCACGTCCGTCACGATCGACGCGAATCCGCATCCGTCGGGCAAGCTCGACCCGTGGCGCAGGCAGGTAGGATGCCTGTTCGGCGATGCACTGAACGGCGCCCTGATCTCGGCGGGCAATCCGTACGATCCGACCGGCACGTACAGTTGCCTCGCCTCGATGCAGCGCAAGATCGACGGCATACCGTTCGAGCCGACTGCCGGCTGGGATTTCAACCTCAACGGCAACCTTGCGGAGACGCTGATCGAACCGACGCTGATGGGCGCGTACGAAGGCGCGGCCATTACCGTGCTCGGCAAGGGCGTAAAGGACGTGCTCGTGGGCGGTGTGCTGACACAGGACCAGAATTGCGTTGCGAACGGTATCTGCACGCCGCTGACCAACAGCGCCGCGGACTGCAATACCTATCAGAGCAACTTCCTGTGCAACCCGTCGCGCATCGACGGCATGTCGTTCACGAACAGCTCGCAAGGCGGCGGCGGTATCTACCTGCACGGCTGGAACCACTACACGGAGGTGTCGAACAATCGCGTCTTCTCGAACGCGGGAACGCTCACGGGCGGCATCATCGTCGGTCAGGTCGAAGTTCCCGACGGCACGATCGCGGGGGACAACGTGACCCAGCTGCCGTTCCTGTTCAACGCCCACGTCAACGTGCATAACAACCAGGTCACGTCGAACGCTTCGTACGGCGACGAGATCAATTCGACCACGCCGTCTTCGGCCGGCGGGGTGACGTTCTGCTCGGGCGCCGACTACTACAGGTTCAACTACAACTGGGTTTGCGGCAACATCAGCAGCGGCGATGGCGGCGGTGTCGCGCACTTCGGCTTCAGCTACAACGGCGACCTGTCGCACAACTGGATCCTGTTCAATCAAAGCAACAACCCGACGCTGCCGACGTACGGCGGTGGGCTGATCGTTCAGGGTGTGCCGCCGGATGGCACCTTCTGCGAGAACGCAACCGAGGACGTCGACTGCGCGCCGCAGCTTTCGGACGGCGCGGGCCCGGGCATCACGATCGACGGCAACCTGATCATCGGCAACACGGCGGAAAGCGGCAAGGGCGGCGGCCTGCGGCTGCAGAACGTCAACGGCACCGATGTGCAACGCAGTCCGAACAGCAGCGCAAGCTGGTACCGCGTGAACGTGACGAACAACATCATCGCGAACAACGTGGCGGGCTGGGCCGGCGGTGGCGTGTCGCTGCAGGATGCGGTGGCCGTGAACTTCATCAACAACACGGTCATCTCCAACGACTCGACCGCGACGGCCGGCGTGCTGTTCAACACGTCCGCTGCGACCCAGTCCAATGTCGGGCCGCCGAACTGCACGACCTCCGGTTCGGAAACGACGTGCCAGCCGACCACGACGTCGCAGTACGAGCCGGCCGGGCTCGAGACCGCGCGCCATACGCAGAACCTGGTGGCCGCGTTCACCAACCTGAACGTAACGTGTCCGGCGGGCAACCCGAGCTGCGCGACGTTCTCGAACCCGGTGCTCACGAATGACCTGTTCTGGCAGAACCGCACGTTCTACATCACAGTGGGAGGACTCGATCCGGGCATTGCCGGGCTGCAGAACGTCGTCACGCTGGTCCCGACGCTGAATCAGGCCGGGCAGGCCACGGGCTACTGCGATCCGAAGGCGGTCTACTGGGACATCGGCGCGTTCGGCGACACCGGGGCCGCCAACCACGGGTCGGGTCTGACGATGAACCCGCGCTACTCGATCCTGACCGACGCCGGCGACTATCCGAACGCGAACAACAGCGGATCGAATCCGACCGTCGTGCATCAGTACTGCAACGGTTCGCGTGTGCCGCCGGAGGCGGGTGGCATCGGCATCACGGTGCCTCCGGGCATTGCGGACACGGTGCTGCCGAATCCGTTGTTCAGCCTGTTGCCGTCGGCAACGCCGGACGAGGGCAACAACTGGATCAACATGGCGTACGGTCCGCTGTCGCTGTTCAACGAGGCGAGCACGGGCACGCAACTGAACGTGCTGCTCGGGAACTACACGATCCCGGGCACCTCGCCGGCGCTCAACCATGCCACGGCGGCGGGCGCACCGAATCGCGACATCTTCGGCACGCCGCGGCCGCAGCTGGGGGCCTACGACATCGGCGCAGTGGAGTTCGTGCGGCCCGGCACGCTTGCCTCGCAGCCGTACCCGCTTGCGCTGGGGGTCAACAACCCGGTGACGCTGCTCGGCTTGCTGCAGGGGATCTTGCCGGCCGCCACGACGACTGCGCCTGCCACGCCCGCACCGGCGGCACCGGCGGGTGCGAAGACGCTGGGAGCGTTGCCGTGAGCGGGCGCAGCCTCCGGCCACCGCGGGCAGTGCTGATTGCCGGCGCTGTGTGCCTCGCCGCGGCCTGGCTGCAGCCGGCCGCGGGCGAGGAAAGCGCGAATGCGGCGCACAAGCCAGCGGGAGCGGCGGCGAAGCAGTCGCCGTACTCGCCGGCGAGCCTGCCGCAGCGCGCGAAGGGGTACTACGAGCTGGCACAGGGTATCGACCACCTGAGCGTGCGCCGCACGGCGTCGGGCAACCTGATCCGCTTCAGCTATCGCGTGACGGACCCGGTAGCGGCGCGGCCGCTCGGCGAAAAGACCGCGACGGCGTTGATGTTCGGGCGAACGAGCCATGCGCTGCTCGAAATCCCGGTGATGGACAAGGTCGGCGCGCTGCGCCAGAGCGGTCCGCTGGAAACCGGTCAGGAGTACTGGATGGTGTTTTCGAACAAGGGTGGAGTGATCAAGGCCGGAGAGCGTGTCGACGTTTTCGTGGGGTCCTTTCACGTCGACGGGCTGATAGTCCAATGATTGCGCAACCGCTTTGCGTGCGCCGATAAAGAGGAGATGACTCATGAACCGCTTTCTTTCGCTGGCAATCCAGACCGCGTCGGTGGCGACCCTTCTGGCGAGCGCTCCCGCCGCGCTTGCGGGGTCTTCTGCGGCAAGCGCGCAGACGGCGGGAGCGGCGCATATGGGCGCGGCGCAGATCGTCGAGCGCAACGCCGCGGCACGCGGCGGCCTGCAGGCATGGCACGCGGTCAACACGATGACGATGTCGGGGCAGCTCGAGGCGGGCGGCACGAAGAACACCAGGCTGCCATTCACGATGACGCTCAAGCGCCCGCGCAAGAGCCGCATCGAGGTCCGCTTCAACGACCAGACAGCATTCCAGGTCTACGACGGCGCGCAGGGCTGGAAGGTCAGGCCGTTCCTCGGCCGCAACGAAGTGGAGCCGTACTCGCCCGCCGAGGCCAAAGCGGCCGCATCGTGGGCCGAGCTGGACGGTCCGCTCATGGACTCTGCGGCAACGGGCACGAGAGTCGACGTGCAAGGCATGGAAGTGGTCGAAGGCCACCGCGCGTATGTGCTGAAGCTGACGATGAAAGACAACACGTCGCGCCGCGTATGGGTCGATGCGTCCAGCTTTCTCGAACTGAAGATGGACGGGGACGCGCGCAAGCTCGACGGCAAGATGCACAACGTCGCCATCTTCTATCGCGACTACCGCAAGGAGGGCGGCCTCGTCATGCCGCATACGCTCGAGACGGTGGTCATCGGCGCGAGAGGCTCGCACAAGCTGATCGTCGATAAGGTCACGCTGAACGCCCCGGCGGACGACACGCTTTTTGCCAAGCCGCAGCTCACGGTGGCGAAAGTGACGCACCCGGCGCCGGGCGTCGGCGCCAACCCGGTTCTGAGCCCGAGCCCGAGCCCGCACGCGGCGGCGAACCCTGGCGCCAGTCCCAATGCAAGCGCGAACGCCGGCGCTCACCCGAGCCCACGCCAGAGCGCAAGCCACTAGCCAGCGAGCGCCCCGATGAGGTTCACGGCCATGAAACCAGTCGCAGTGTGGGTGCTCGCCGGCAGCGTTGCGGCGGTCGTGTTCGCGGGCGAGCAGCTACCCGCGCGGGATTTGAGCGTCGATCAGATCGTCGAGAAGAACGTCGAAGCGCGAGGCGGTCTAGACGCCTGGCGCAAAGTCCAGACCATGATCTGGTCCGGCCACGTAAATAGCGCCAATGCGCCTGCACCGGATCTGCCATTCGTCCTCGCCATGAAGCGCCCGAACAAGACACGCTTCGAGGTCACGGTGTACAACCAGAAGTCGGTGCGCGTATTCGACGGCAAACAAGGGTGGAAACTGGGCCCGAACGGCGTGGGCAGCGCCACGCCGCGGCCGTACTCGATGGATGAGGCGACGTCCGCGCGCGACGAGCAGGTGATCGACGGGCTCTTGATCGACCATCAAGCAAAGGGCGTCGCCGTCACGCTCGAGGGCACCGATCAGGTGGGCGGCCGCGATGCGTATCGTCTCGCCGCGAAGCTGCCTTCCGGCGTGACCCGCCACGTGTGGATCGACGCGCAAACCTTTCTCGATGTACGGGTCGACCACCAGGTGCGCACGCCGCTCGGGCAAACGGTCGTGGTGCTGGTGGATTACAGCGACTTCAGGAGCGTCGAGGGGTTGCAAATACCGCTGGAGATCGAAAGCGGCGCAGCTGCGTCCGACAACAAGGACAAGCTGACGATCGACAAGGTGTCGGTCAATCCGGCGCTCGACGATGGCATCTTCACGCGACCCGCGCCGCCGCAGATGCATCGCAAATCGGTTTCAATCGACGTCGATGCTTCACCGGCGCTGCCTGGCGCCGGACAGCCGTTGCCCTGACCATGAAGCGCGCGGCAAGCAGGCCACGAGGCCGGGCATGGACACCTTCGCTGGCGTGGCGAGGGTTGGCTCCCTGCGCGCGGCTCGTCGCGCTACTCGTCACGCTGCTCGCCGCGCTGATCGTGCCTGTGGGCGAGGCGCGTTGCGCCCCGGTGGCGCAGTCGATCACATCGGGCGGCGCAGGTGAGGCCCTCTACCAGCAGGGCATCCTGAGTTCGGGCGAACCGCTCGAGGCGATGCACGAGGGGGGCGTGCACCTGCAAGGCGGAGCCGCGGCCTGCGTGAACTGCCATCGCCGCAGTGGTCTGGGCGCGCGGGAGGGCAACAGCAGCATCCCGCCGATCACGTGGCGTTACCTCGTCGAGCCGCGCGCACAAAACCCGGAAGACACCGACTTGCCGTATGTTCCCGGCATGCGCGCCGAGCGCGAACCGTACACCGATGCGACGATCGCGCGAGCCATTCGCGAAGGGATCGACTCGGAAGGCAAGCCGCTGAGCAGCCTGATGCCGCAATACGCGCTGAGCGACGCCGATATGCAGGCGCTGATCGGCTACCTGAAACACCTCGATCGGCGCAGGCCGACGGGCGTAACGGATACCGTGCTGCACTTCGCGACGATCGTCACGCCCGATGCCGATCCGGTCAAGCGCGCGGGCATGCTCGATGTGCTCACGCACTACTTCGCCGACAAGAACGTCTTTCCACTCGGTGCGGTGCCGCCGCTGCGTTCGTCGCGCAAGATGATGTTCATGGTGAATCGCCGGTGGGAGCTGCACGTATGGGAGCTTAAAGGTCCGCCGGACACCTGGCGCGGCCAGCTTACGCAGTTTCTCGCCCGGCAGCCCGTGTTCGCCGTGGTGTCGGGTATCGGAGGCAAGAACTGGGCGCCGATTCACGACTTTTGCGAGCAGGAGGCGGTGCCGTGCCTCTTTCCCAACGTGGAAGTGCCGGTCGAAACCGATCACGATTTCTACTCCGTGTACTTCTCCAAAGGCGTGCTGCTCGAATCGGGCCTGATCGCGGCGCGCATTGTCGATGAAGCCCACGCGCGGCAGGCGCAGGGAACGAAAGACGCGAAAGCGCTGCACGTCTGGCAGGTCTATCGTGCCGGCGACAACGGCGAGCGCGGCGCGCAAGCGCTCGCCACTGCGCTGAAGGCTCACGGCATGGCGGTGTCGGACCGCGCGCTTGCCCCCGGCGAGAGCGTGGCGCACGCCATGCAAGGGATACCGCGCGCAGACGTGCTCGTGCTATGGCTGCGTCCACCGGACGTCGCGGCGCTTGCGCGCATCCCCCCGGCGACACATACCGTGTTCATGTCGGGCCTCATGGGCGGGCTCGACGGCACCCCCTTGCCGGCGAGCTGGCGCGGCGTCACGCGCCTCGCGTACCCGTTCGATTTGCCGGAAGGACGGCGCGTGCGCGTCGACTATGCGTTTGGCTGGTTCTCGATCAGACAGATTCCGATGGTGGCTCCCCAGGTGCAGGCAGACACGTATCTTGCCTGTGGTCTGCTCGCTGAGACGCTGAGCCATATGGTCGATGCGTTCGTGAGGGACTACCTGGTGGAGCGCATACAGGACATGCTCGAACGCCGCATCCTGACGGGTTACTATCCGCGCCTGACGCTGGCGCCGGGGCAGACATTCGCGTCCAAAGGCGGCTATATCGTCCGCTTTGCCGGGCCGGATCACATCAAGCTCGTGGCCGACGGGGACTGGATCGTGCCGTGAGGTCAATGGCGTGTGACAGGAACGTGTCACGCGCCTTCAAGCTCATGTATTGATTAATTAACATACCGAAGGAATTTTTCGTGCGCAGCTTCGTTTCGAAGAGGCCGCGGCGCTCAATGCTGTGCGCCAAACGATGAACGGGCAATTGACACACCGCGACATCTAGCGCAACGCCTACCGGAAGAGGAGGGCATTAACCCATGCCGATCCGGATTGCGCGTTTGCACAATGAAGTTATCGCGTGAGGTACGAGAGGTTCATCGTGAACGCAGCCATGGCAAGAACACGTGTCAGCCATGCAGCATTTCACAACTTGCTGCGCGGCGGCTGGATAGTCGCCTTAACCATGCTGGCATTGCTGCAGGCAAGCACCGCATACGCGTTGCCGATCTTCGCGCGTCAAACCGGGCAAAGTTGCGTGGCCTGCCACGCCGGAGGGCAATTTCCTGAGCTCACGCCTTATGGGCGAATGTTCAAGCTCACCGGCTACACGCTTGGCGAGCGCACGATCCCGATCGCCGCCATGGCAGTCGGCGATCTGAGCCAGACGAGGGTCAACAACGACGCGAGCGGCAATATCATCAACCCGAAGAACGGTCTGCCCATATTCGACTTTGCGAGCATTTTCCTCGCCGGCAAGATCACCGACAAGATCGGCGCGTTCGCGCAGTTCACCTATACGAACTATGACCATCAGAATGGCGTGACGAACAAATGGGAAGGGCACTGGGGGTCCGACAATACCGACATCCGGTTCGTGGACCGGATCATCGGGGAGGCGAACGATCTCATCCTCGGCGTGACGGTGCACAACAATCCGACCGTGCAGGACGTCTGGAACTCCGCGCCGGCATGGGGCTATCCGTACATCGCCTCGACGATCAGTCCGGTTGCCTCAATTCCGAGTTTGCCGGTCATTGAAGGCAGTCTCGCGTCGCAGGTGGCAGGCGTCGGCGGCTATCTGTACTGGAACAAAACGGTCTACGCCGAACTGACCGCGTACAGCACGGCCGACGGCATCTGGTCGTTCATGAGTCACGGCAGTGCAGAAGGGAACTCGGCTCACCCGCAAACGTATCTGCGCGGCTACAACCCGTACGCGCGCATTGCGTTGACGAAAGACTGGGGGCCCCATAGCGCAATGGTCGGCGCGTTCCTGTTGAACGTGAACATCTATCCGAACGACTCGAACCAGTTCCCGATCTTCACACAGGGCGTAACGCGCTTTCGCGACTACGGCATGGACGCGCAGTACGAGTACCTGCTAGAGCCGCACACGATCACCGCACAGGCCCGCTATGTGCGTGAGAACATCCACGATCCGAACAATTTCGTCCTCGGCGACAGCACGTCGGGAAACCTCGATTCGCTGAGATTCAAGGCATCGTACGTCTACCAGGCCAAGTACGGTGTCAGTCTTTCGTTCTTCAATACGACAGGCAGTCCCGACAGCGTAGCCTACGCGGGTAGCGCGAACTTTCACACGAACACGCAGGGCTGGATGCCTGAAATATTCTGGATACCGAATCAACGTATCCGGATAGGCTTGCAATATACGCATTACACCAAGTTTCTCGGCGCCACGTCCAATTACGACGGCGCCGGGCGCAACGCGAGAGACAACGACACGCTATTCATCTATCTGTGGGCCGCTTCGTGGTGATGCTCCACGCGCTGTTGCCTGTGCGTCGAAGTGGCTGCGCTTTGACGCGCAGCGCACGAAGTACAGATACAGAGACTGCAGCAAGGAGGTTGGCAACATGGAAAAAATGGCGCAATTCGTTTCCATCGCGATGCTGCTGGCCGGGTCGGCCTGCCAGGACCTGGAGCATTCGCGGCAGGTCGACAACCCGCAGGTTCCGGGGAAAACGATCGCCTTGCAGGTGTGCTCGAACTGTCACGGTGTGAACGGCGTCTCCGTGTCGCCTGGCTTTCCGAAGCTCGCCGGGCAACAAAAGGAATACCTGGTCGATCAACTGACGGACTTCAAGACTCACTCGCGAGCCGATCCGAACGCGCAGCGTTTTATGTGGGGCTTCACGCATTTGACCGACACACAGATCGACGAGCTTGCCACCTATTTTTCGAGTCAATCCGTGGTTCTCGGCGATGCGGGCGAACTCGATCTCATCAACGAAGGCAAGGCGATCTATCATTCGGGCCTGCCTGACAAGGGCGTCGCGGCGTGCGTTGCGTGCCACGGGCAGCATGGCGAAGGCATGAATCAGTTTCCCCGGCTCGCGGGCCAGCACGCGGACTACGTCATGAAGCAACTGGAGGTGTTCCAGCAAACCGACACCCGGCCTCGCGGTGCAGCCATGAAGGCGGTGTGCGCCAACATGTCGGACCGGGACATGCGTGCGGTGGCGGCGTTCGTCGAGGTGTTTCCGCCAGAAGAGGCAGTATCCGCCAGCCCGCCAGGCAATCAATGAGGCGGCAGCGTTGCACGTGGCGCGGCTTGCGCTCAACGGCTTTGGTGCCCGCCTCCTCATCGGGCATCTTTCATGGTGCGCCGTCCCCCCCGGAGCGGGCACCCTTTTTATGCCCGGCGGCAGGCGCTGCGCCATGCTGTCTGCTTCGTCATTGAATGGTGAATGCCATGAAATCAGGCTCATCTTCAGCTGATGCCGCGGTGCCACTACCAGCGGCACTGCATCGATCCAGGCCCGCGCGCAGCGCGAGTCAAACGAGCGTGCTGGACGACGAGCGCCCCTTCATGAGGCGTCTCGACGCCCCTGACTGGCTGTTTGCCCTCGCCATGGTTGCGGGCGCGGCCTTTGCCCTGTCGCGCTACCACGCGCACATGAACGACTACGACAAGCTCGTGCTCTGCGGCACCACGCCGGCGCTCGTCGTGCTGGGCTGGCGCTGGAAGCCTGCGCGCCTGTTGATCGCCGGGATCGCGGCGCTGTCGTTGTTCGCAATCCAGCTGTATCAGGGTGATTTGTCGCGCGCCGACAGCACGTTTTTCCTGAAGTATTTCCTGTCCAGCCAGTCGGCCATCCTGTGGATGAGCGCGCTGTTCGTGCTCGCCACGCTGTTCTACTGGATCGGACTGCTCTCGCGTTCGCCCTCGGGCGGCTCGATCGGCTCGAAGCTCACTTGGGCGGCGGTGCTCATGGGCTTCGTCGGGCTGATGGCGCGCTGGTACGAGTCCTACCTGATCGGCGCGGACGTCGGCCACATTCCCATCTCGAATCTGTATGAAGTGTTCGTGTTATTCAATCTGATCACGGCGCTCTTCTACCTCTATTACGAGCAGCACTACGACACGCGCGCACTCGGCGCGTTCGTGCTGCTC